>CAYFJL010000108.1:0-9340 GCA_964343335.1 uncultured Polaribacter sp.
GATTTGAATGCTTGTAACTTATTTTTAAACAATGTAACTGATGCAACTATTGCATCAGTTACAAATGCCAAATTGTCCAATAGTTCGTCTGGAGTGAAGATCAATAAAGTGAATCAGAATGTAGATATCACTCACAAATTTGGCGATTTGTCGATTGGTGAAATTACTTCAGAATATACATCCTTTCGGTTGTTTTTAGAGTATGCAGATGCTGTGGTCGATCTTTCGGGATTATCCGATACCTTTCAATTTAACGTCGGAAAGAAATCTCCACTTTTTCCAGAGAAGGAGTCTCTTAAAATTATAACGAATGATAATAAAAAGGGAAGTACTGAGATGAATGGTAATTTCACCGTAAAATCTAAAGGGAAACCATTTTTAATTCAAGGAAAATACAGTCAATTATCTGTAAAAAAATAGATCTTTGAAAAGAGGCTTACTTTAGGATTTCCTTAAACAAACTTCCCATAATTCCATTTCTCTATTCTTCATAAAGTGCCTATCTTTATCGGCCGATAAGAGACGCTTTTTTAATGGAGTTATACAAAAATAATCAGCTCAAGATTTACAATTCCCTCAGCAAATCCAAGGAGGATTTCAAACCACTCACCGAAGGTTATGTTGGTATGTATGTCTGTGGTCCAACCGTTTACAGCAATGCACACCTTGGAAACGTAAGAACCTTTATGTTTTTTGATATCGTTTATAGATATCTTTTGCACTTAGGTTACAAAGTCCGTTACGTGCGTAATATTACCGATGCAGGCCACTTAGAAAATGATGCGGATGAAGGGGAAGATCGTATTTCTAAAAAAGCCAGACTCGAACAAATTGAACCTATGGAAGTGGTGCAAATGTATACAGTAGACTTCCATGACGTTTTGAAGAATTACAACTTTTTACCACCTAGTATAGAGCCGACGGCAACAGGGCACATTGTAGAGCAAATCGAAATGATTAAAGAAATCATGGAGAAAGGGTTTGCCTATGAGGTAAACGGATCTGTTTATTTTGACGTGTTGAAATACAATGAGGCCAATCACTACGGAATTCTATCTGGTAGAAAGATTGAGGACTTAATTCACAATACAAGAACCTTAGACGGACAATCCGACAAAAAGAACCCACAAGATTTTGCTTTGTGGAAAAAAGCCGATGAGAAGCATATTATGCGTTGGCCATCTCCTTGGAGTGATGGTTTTCCTGGATGGCACTTGGAATGTTCGGTAATGAGTACCAAGTACTTAGGCGAGCAGTTTGATATCCATGGAGGCGGAATGGATCTAAAGTTCCCCCATCACGAATGTGAAATTGCGCAATCTCAAACCTGTAGTGGTATCAAACCAGTAAATTATTGGATGCATACCAATATGTTGTTGTTGAACAGCCAGAAAATGGCAAAATCGACCGGAAATTATATCCTTCCAAATCAGATTTTATCGGGAGAGAATGATATTCTTCCAAAAGCCTTTTCAGCCAGTGTAGTTCGATTCTTTATCATGCAGGCCAATTACCGAAGCGTTTTAGATTTTTCAGGAGAAGCACTTATCGCGGCGGAAAAAGGACATTCCAAATTAATGGAGGCCTTAAAGTATCTGGATAGTGCTCAAGCTGGAAAGACTTCAAGTTTTGATGTTCAATCTTGGGTAGATTCCTGCTACGCTGCTATGAATGACGATTTTAATACACCCGTATTGATTTCAAATTTATTCGAAGCCGTGAAGTTGATCAACCAAATGAAGACGAATAAAGCTTCATTAACCACAGAAGATTTGGCGCTACTAAAATCTAAGATGGAGGCTTTTGCTTATGATGTGCTTGGACTAATGGATGACGCGTCAGACAATAAATCCGACAAGTTAGGTGGTGCGGTTGAATTGTTGATTAAATTGAGAAAAGAGGCAAGAGAAAATAAAGATTGGGCCTTATCGGATCAAATTCGTGATGAATTGGCCGAATTGGGAATCCAGTTAAAAGATGGACGAGAAGGCACGACCTTTTCAGTAAATTAAAGATGATCTAAAGTGTCTTTAAAGAAAATACTTGTTTTCCCTTTTGTTCTTTTGATTCGCTTTTATCAAACAGCGATATCACCGTTTACGCCAGCTACCTGTAGGTATTCACCAACCTGTTCTCAATACTCGTTGGAAGCGCTAAGAACTCATGGTTTGTTTCGCGGAGGTTGGTTAGCTATTAAAAGAATTGTAAGTTGTAATCCATGGGGTGGAAGCGGATATGATCCTGTACCAGAAAAACATAAAAAATGATGAATTATTTAGCAATTGAATGGGATCCTTCCCTAGGTATTGACCTTGGTTTTTTTACCATTCGTTGGTATAGCTTAATGTTTATTGCGGCCTTTTTACTTGGGACGTATTTGATGAAAAAAATATTTATCGAGGACAAACTTCCCCTCGAGAAAATGGACAACCTCTTTATGTATACGTTTATCTCCATGTTGATTGGGATGCGATTGGGAGATGTCTTTTTTTACAGTTGGGACTACTACCAACACCATTTATTGGAAATTATCATTCCGTTTAAAAAAATAGGGGGTACCTGGAAGTTTACTGGTTTCACCGGATTTGCGAGTCACGGTGCTGCGATTACCATTATTCTGACCATGTATTTTTATGCTAAAAAACATTTGAATAAGCCATGGTTATTCATTTTGGACCGATTGGCCATTATGGTCGCCCTCGCTGGTTTCTTTATTCGATTTGGAAATTTCTTCAATTCGGAAATTGTTGGAAAACCAACAGGAACTGACTTTGGTGTCGTTTTTAAAGCCAACGGTGAAGATTTTGCAAGACACCCAACACAGTTGTATGAGGCCTTTAGTTATTTGGTTTTATTCTTCGTCATGTGGTTCATCTACTGGAAAACGGAAAAGAAGAAGCAACTTGGTTTCTTATTCGGGTTATTTATGGCGGTGCTATGGGCTTTGCGCTTCGTTATCGAATTTTTGAAAGAAGCACAAGTTGATGGAAGAGAGGATTGGGTGTTCAATTCGCTAAATACTGGGCAGGTTTTGAGTATTCCTTTGGTGATGATAGGTTTGTGGTTGATGTTTAAAAAGAGTACGAAAGATGCTGGAGCGGTTAAAAAATAAATGGGGAATTCGAAATAACTGGTCGATCATTGCGATCTTAATCGTTTTTGCAATTAATGGCTCCTTTGCAGCCTGGGTTGCCAAACCTGTTTGTAACTATCTCGGAATTTCTTTGGATACCATGAGTGCCTTGGCATATTGGCCAATTCGAATACTTTTGATTTTTCCGATTTACCAATTGACCTTGCCTTTGGTTGGCTGGTTGTTTGGGGAGTTCAAGTTTTTCTGGAACTTTGAAAAGAAATTTTTAAAACGTGTAGGCTTAGGATTCCTTTTTAAATCCTAATCGATTTCAATAATTCGGGGATCGTCCGATTCATTCTCTGAATCATCTTTATTTCCTTCAATTACGTGCACGTAAATCCACATTAAGGTAAAAGTCGGAATGATGTCTAAAAAAGGTAATATCTCTTCTACAAAGTTGATGACACCAGCGATTTTTCCTTTCTGACCCTTATACATCCTTGTCATGATATACCCCGAAAGCGGAGCCCAAACAAAATCGAAGGCCGGAATGGGAATAAACCCGATAGCGTCGAGAATGAGACTTAAAACAAGTTTTTGATACTTTGATTTCATGATTGCTTTTGAAAATAGTTTTCGATTCAAATGAACTATCTTCGCTGTTACAAACATAGTAAAAGAATTAGCATCTGTGACCTTTAACGAATTTCAAAATTTCGTAAGCAACA
Organism: uncultured Polaribacter sp.; assembly: GCA_964343335.1. Taxonomy (GTDB): domain Bacteria; phylum Bacteroidota; class Bacteroidia; order Flavobacteriales; family Flavobacteriaceae; genus Polaribacter. The sequence continues at coordinate 3,805 of CAYFJL010000108.1, forward strand.
TTGAAAACAAACCTTTAGGCGGATTGGATGCTCAATTCAAGCTAGCTCCGAAACTTCGATTGAAGTATTCTCTAGAAAAAATCAAGGCCAGTAATCCGAAGCAAGCTGCAGTGCTGGCGCTTTTTTATCCGGATGAAAAAAACAATACACGATTCTTACTGACACAAAGAGCAAGTTATAATGGAAAACACTCTGCTCAAATCAGTTTCCCAGGAGGAAAGATTGAAAAATCTGATCAAACAAAGCAAAACACGGCGTTAAGAGAATCTAGAGAGGAAGTCGGGGTGAAGGAGGCAGAGGTAACCATCATTAAAGAAATGACGGAAGTATACATTCCTCCAAGCAATTTTTTGGTAACTCCTTATGTGGGTTATTTGGATTCAAGACCTCAATTTGTGCCCAATCATGAAGTAAGTGAAATCATTGAAGTTCCCTTGAAAGCTTTGCTTGATGATGCTAATATTCGAGAAATTCCGATTACCACTTCCTACATGGAAAAAAGTATGGTTCCATGCTTTTATTTCGAGCAGCATATCGTTTGGGGAGCCACTGCAATGATGCTTGCAGAGATTAGAGACCTATTTTAACTTTGTTTTGTACATTTGCCTTTCATCCAAAAACAATTTTGAATGCCCTTATTTAAGACGAATCCATTTGGTCATTACTTATTCATAAAAAAATGGCTCATTCGAATTTTAGGTGGTGTTTCACACGGAAGGTATCGCAGCTTTAATAACCTTCAAATTGAAGGAACCGATATCATTAGAAATTTACCAGAGCAAGGAGTATTATTCATTTCTAATCATCAGACGTATTTTGCTGATGTGGCGGCGATGTTACACGTATTCAATGCTGCCTTAAAAGGAAGGGATGATAGCATTAAAAATATCGGGTACATCTGGCAACCAAAATTGAATATTTACTATGTGGCTGCGGGTGAAACCATGCGATCGGGAATCTTACCAAAAATATTTGCCTATACGGGCTCTGTGTCTATCGATAGAACTTGGAGGAGTGCTGGGAAGAATGTGAATAGACAGGTGAAGAATTCAGATATCACCAATATTGGTAAGGCCATTGATGATGGCTGGGTCATCACCTTTCCACAGGGAACGACAACGCCTTTTAAACCCATTCGAAGAGGTACCGCACATATTATCAAAACCTATAAGCCAATTGTGGTTCCTATTGTAATAGACGGTTTTCGACGTGCTTTCGATAAAAAAGGATTGAATATCAAACGGAAGAATGTGCTACAATCCATGGTTATTAAAGAACCTTTGGATATCGATTACGAAAACGAAAGTATTGAGGAAATCGTGAAAAAAATTGAGTTTGCCATTGAGCAACACCCATCATTCCTAAAAGTATTATCCCCAGAAGAGGCAGAAGAATACTTGAAAGCAGAGGAAGAATTGAACAAACAAAGAGAATTTTGGTCATAAAAAAAGCCGGTCGATCGACCGGCTTTTATAGTTGGTTTTTTATCTAAAACATTTCTCTTCCTGAGAAGTGGAAATTGCTCTCAATAGCTGCGTTTTCATCAGAATCAGATCCGTGTACTGCATTTTCTCCCATAGAAGTCGCATATAACTTTCTGATAGTTCCTTCCGCTGCATCTGCAGGATTTGTCGCTCCAATTAAAGTTCTAAAGTCTTCAACTGCGTTTTCTTTTTCTAGTACAGCTGCAACGATAGGTCCTCTTGTCATGAACTCAACCAATTCTCCGAAAAATGGTCTTTCTTTATGAACAGCATAAAAAGTCTCCGCATCTGAAGTAGTCATTTGCGTCTTTTTTAATGCTACGATTCTAAATCCAGCTGCTGTAATTTTGTCTAAAATTGCTCCAGTATGTCCGTTTTCAACAGCATCTGGTTTAATCATTGTAAATGTTCTGTTTGTCGCCATAATTATGGGTATTTGTTTAAAATAATGGATTTTACATGTGGTATAAAATCGGCGCGAAATTACGCAATTTTTTTAATTAAATTGTATATTCGCTGCTTATGATTTTGAAAGGATTTGAGAACCTACAAGACTATTTAAAAAGCCCAAGAAAGATTGTGATCATCGGTCACAAGAATCCCGATGGCGATGCCGTAGGTTCAACGATAGCTCTTCAACACTACCTGAAAAAAAAGGGGCACCAACCAAAGGTGATTGTTCCTAATGATTTTCCTCAATTTTTAAAGTGGTTACCCAACTCTAACAAAGTACTGCGATTTGACAAGCAAAACATACAATCTAAGAATGCCTTAGCCAAATCTGATCTTGTTTTTTTGTTGGATTTTAATGCCCTACATCGTGTAGGTTGGGATATGGAAAATACATTGAAGGAGTATTCGAATGATTTTGCATTGATTGACCATCACCAACAACCAGATGATTTTGCTTATATGTATTCTGATGTGAGTATTTCATCTACTTGTCAAATGGTTTACCACTTTATTGAAATGAATGAAGATCTTGATTTGATTGATGAAACCATTGCAACATGCATCTATACAGGAATCATGACAGATACGGGATCTTTTCGATTTCGCTCTACCACAAGTACGACGCATCGCATAATTGCTGATTTGATTGATAAAGGAGCTGTCAATGACCGCATCCATAACAATGTTTATGATCAGAATAGTGAAGGACGATTGTGTTTGCTGGGGAAAGCCTTGACGAACTTAGAGGTTCTTTCGGAATTCAACACTGCTTTTATCACTCTTTCGCAAGCCGAGAAAGATTGTTGTAAGTTTGAAAAAGGTGATACCGAAGGCGTGGTGAATTACGCCTTATCCGTCAAAGGAATCGTGTTTGCAGCTATTTTCATTGAGGATGTGGAACAGAAGATTGTCAAGATATCATTCAGATCTAAAGGTAGTTTTTCCGTGAATATGTTTGCTAGAAATTATTTTGAAGGAGGAGGTCATACCAATGCTGCAGGCGGAAGATCGGTAGATAATTTGGCAGATACAGTGGAACGCTTCAAGACTTTGTTGCCTAAATACAAAGAAGAACTTTTAGTGTCCTATGAATAGATTTGTTTCATTTTTGCTACTATTCCTGTTCATGGCTTGCTCGTCTAGCGAACCAAGAAGACCGATCAATCCTAGACCTTCAACTACGATTTTTGAACAGACTGTTGATCAGGCCAAAAAGATCAGAGCCTTAGAAGAACAAAATATAGAAAAGTACATTCAATCAGACAGCATGAAGGCCTATGTCCAATCAGAGCAAGGCTTTTGGTATTATTACAATAACAAAATTGAGGAGGATGCTAAGAATCCGCAGCGAGGTGATACCATACAGTTTTCGTACAATATCATGTCATTGAAAGATTCCATAATTTACGACGAAAATAAATTGGGAATTCAAACCTACGTTGTCGATAAACAAGATTTTTTAACCGGAATTCAAAAAGGGGTAAAGCTGATGAAGGTCGGCGAAACTATAACTTTTGTTTTTCCATCCAGTGTTGCTTACGGAACTGCAGGTGACGGAGACCAAATCGGTGTTTATCAAACTATTAAAAGTAAAATCACATTATTAAATATTAAGTAACATGAAAATTCTTAAATCAACTTTTATTCTATTCATTGCAGTTTCCTTGTACAACTGTAATTCCAAGAGTTCATCAAATGTTTCACTTCAAACAGAAGTTGACTCCGTAAGTTATGCTATCGGATTGAACATTTCTAAGCAAATGAGAGTGAACTTTAGAGAGGTTAACAAAGATGCAATCTTGAGAGGTCTTGAAGACGGAATCGATTCTTCAGGCTTTGTGATTCCTGAAAAAGACGTGACGACTATTTTGAATACCTATTTCCAAAAGAAGCAAGCGGAGCAAAGAAAAGAGCAGGAGGCCAAAGCCAAAAAAGATGCTGAAGAGAAATTTGCTGACAATAAGAAAGCTGGAGAAGCTTTTCTTGCTAGTAACAAAGTGAAAAAAGGGGTAATGACTACTCCAAGCGGATTGCAATACCAAGTTATCAAAACTGGTAAGGGGAAAAAACCAAATCCGACTTCTATTGTAAAGTTACACTATCACGGAACAACTATTAAAGGTGATGTGTTTGATAGCTCTGTGGATAGAAAGAAACCTTACGAATTAAAGGTAAATCAGTTTGTTAAAGGATTTTCTGAAGGCTTGTTAATGATGAATGTAGGTTCAAAATACAAATTATTCATCCCACAAGAATTGGCCTACGGATACCAAAATAGAGGAGAGAAGATTCCTCCATTTTCTGCTTTGGTATTTGAAGTTGAATTGTTAGACATTATCAAGGAGTAAAACCAAATGAAAAAAGTAGTCTATATTTTTCTTGCCGTTCTATTAACAGGATGTTTGGCAAAAGAATACAAGGGACTAGACGATGGTCTTTATGCCTCAATCAATACCAACAAAGGGAAGATTTTGGTAGAATTGTATTTTGAAGACTTGCCAATGACGGTTTCGAGTTTTATGTCTCTTGCGGAAGGAACCAATACAAGCGTTTCTGATTCACTCCGCGGGAATAAATATTACAACGGAATTCGCTTTCATCGGGTAGTGAAGAACTTCGTAGTTCAAGCAGGTGATAAAACCGAAACAGGACGGGGAGGTCCTGGATATATTTTTGGTGACGAATTTCCAAAGAATGAAAAAGGTGATTTGAAATATAGTCATGATGCACCAGGAATTCTATCTATGGCGAATCCAGGCAAAAATGCCAATGGAAGTCAGTTTTTTATCACCCATAAACCAATTCAGTACTTAGATGGAAAGCACAGTGTGTTTGGAAAAACGATTGTGAATTCCGTTCAAATGGATTCTTTAAAAGTCAAGTACTCTGACGAGTCGGAATTGACAGTAGTGATGGATTCTTTACGTATGGCGGTTGTCAATCGTATCGAACAATTTGATACAATTCTAAACATCGATTTTATTAAAATCGGATCGGCTGCCAAATCATTTGATGCAGCGGAAGTATTTGAAAATGAAATACTAAAGTTTAAAGCTGCTGCAAAAGAGCGTAGATTAAATGCTCAAAAAGAGGAAGAGGAACGCTACGCAAAGTATTTGGTAGATCGTGATAATTACTTGAAAAACAACGGTTTTGATGCTGAAAAGGCCACTTCAACTGGATTGAAAGTTAGGAAGGTAAAAACTACAAAAGGCAAAAAAGTAGTGGAAGATAAATTGGTAAGAAGCCATTTTACACTATACACTGCTGATGGTAAGAAGATTCAATCGACCTTAGATGGAGGTACTCCCTTTGTCTTTAGATTGGATGATGCTTCCAAACCTATGATTCCAGGCTTTAAAGAAGGAGTATTGAAACTTCGAGATAAGGAAAAAGCCTTAATTTATATTCCTTATGCGATTGGATTTGGTGCTAATAAATACGGTCCGTTTCCCGCAAAATCAGATTTGATTTTCGAAATCGAAATCTTAGAAATTGGTAAATAATTGAATGGATACCATCATAAATCTCGATAAAGAACTGCTCCTTTTCTTAAACGGATTGGGTAGTTCTTTTTGGGATTCATTTTGGATGTTTAT
>CAYFJL010000109.1:0-9233 GCA_964343335.1 uncultured Polaribacter sp.
GGAAAAAAAATATCGGTTAAGGAGGCCCGAAAATTGCTGTAATTTAAAGCTCTTCTAAAATAATTATTAGCATTATTATTGTTAATTTTGTTTCAATGTCAAAAGAACTAAAAACTGGAATCATATCCTTGATCATCATTGTAGCCTGCTTTTGGGGCTTCAATTTCTTAAAGGGTCAAGATATTTTTCAACCCAACGTAAGGGTATTCAAAGTAGAATATAAAAACGTTGGGGGATTATCGACCTCAAGCTTAGTAACCGTAAACGGTTTTACCATTGGTAAAGTAAAAGATATCACTTTTAATAAAGATCCTCAGAAAAGAGGAGAATTGGTGGTAGAGTTTGTGGTAGACGACGACTTCGAGTTTTCAAAAAACAGTGTTGTTCAGATCTATTCACCGAATCCATTGTCCAACTCTAATCTGGCCATCATCCCGAAATATGAAGGAGAACCTGCTGAATCTGGAGATTATTTGACAGGGGAGGTAGAACCTGGATTATTTACCTCTTTAGGTGAACGTCTCGACCCGATTCAAGATAAGTTAGAACGAGTATTGGTGGATGCAGACACACTTTTCACCAAAGTCAACTACATCTTGGATGATAAAACGAGCAGAAGTTTGCAACGATCTATCGTGGGACTTGAAGCAACCATTAATGATGTACGCGGAACACTGACTAGTGTGAATTCCATTTTAGATTCGAGTAAGGTAGATATCAAATCAACCTTTACCAATGCCAACAAAATAACGGAGAACCTTACCAAGGTGAGTGATACACTTGCCAATGCGAAACTGGGAGAAGTAATTCGAAAGGCAGAGACCACCTTAACTTCTATTAATTCGATTTTGAAGAATTTAGAAGATGGTAAAGGTACCGTTGGTAAACTCATGAATGACGAAGCGATGTATAACAATTTGACCAATGCATCCAAAGAACTTGAAGAATTACTCAGAGAACTAAAACTAAACCCGAAACGATTTGTTCATTTCTCACTATTCGGAAAAAAAGCCAAACCTTTCAATCCAGAGAACAACGAGAAAAACAAATCGAATAAATAAGCCCTTTCTATTTTATGGAATATATACCCAATATTGTATTCGCGCTTTTATTGATTGCCGGATTTGGATTCTTTGCAAATAATGTAAAGAAGTTGATTCGGAATATTAAATTAGGTAAAGCTATTGATCGTTCAGACAACTCAGGTGAACGTTGGAAGAATATGGCAAAGATTGCCCTTGGTCAAACCAAAATGGTACGAAGACCCTTATCAGGGACTCTCCATGTGATTGTTTACATCGGTTTTATCATCATCAATATTGAATTATTAGAAATCATTGTCGATGGTTTGTTTGGGACGCATCGCATATTTCAGGGATTTTTGGGAGATGCTTTCTATGGATTCTTAATCGGAACTTTTGAAGTATTGGCAGTATTGGTCTTGGTGGCTGTTTTTATTTTCTGGACCAGAAGAAACGTTGCCAATATCAAACGATTTTTAAGTCCGGAAATGAAAGGATGGCCTAAGAATGATGGTAACAACATTCTTTATTTTGAAGTTGTTTTAATGACCTTATTCTTAACCATGAATGCAACCGATACACCCTTCCAAGAAGCGGGAATCGGTAATGTGTTCAGTCAGTTTTTAGTGCCGCTGTTTGAAGGATTTTCTGCTGATACCGTGCAGATGATCGAACGAGTAGCCTGGTGGATGCATATCGTTGGAATCTTAATTTTCTTGAATTATCTGTATTACTCAAAACACCTTCACATCTTATTGGCATTTCCAAATACCTACTTCGCCAACTTAAAAGCAAAAGGCGGATTCACCAATCTAGCTTCCGTTACCAAAGAAGTGAAATTAATGATGGATCCGAATGCTGATCCATATGCCATGCCAGAAGAGGGAGAGGAAGAAGATCCAGAAAAATTCGGAGCTTCCGATGTGACCGATTTGAACTGGGTACAATTGATGAATGCATACACCTGCACTGAATGCGGACGATGTACTTCCTCGTGCCCAGCGAATATGACTGGTAAGAAGTTGTCACCTCGAAAGATCATGATGGATACGCGTGATCGATTGGAGGAAGTAGGGCGCAATATAGATGCTAACAAAGGCACATTTGTAGATGATGGAAAACAATTGTTGAACGATTATATCACGCCAGAAGAATTATGGGCTTGTACTAGCTGTAATGCCTGTGTGGAAGAATGTCCTGTGAATATTGATCCACTGTCGATCATTATGGATATGAGAAGATATTTAGTAATGGAACAATCAGCCGCTCCGCAGGAATTGAACATGATGATGACGAATGTAGAGAACAACGGTGCGATGTGGCAATACAACCAAATGGACCGTTTAAATTGGGCTAACGAAGATTAAATTAGAAGAAGATGGGATTGACTGTAAAAACAATGGCCGATTTTTTCGCTGAAGGAAAACAACCAGAAGTACTTTTTTGGGTAGGTTCAGCGGGAAGTTATGATGAAAGAGCCAAGAAAATCACAAAAGCATTTGTGAAAATTTTGAATCAAGCCGGAGTCGACTTTGCGTGCTTGGGTACCGAAGAATCTTCTACGGGAGACGCTGCAAAAAGAGCGGGAAATGAATTCATCTTCCAAATGCAGGCCATGATGAATATCGAGGTTCTGAACGGGTATGAGGTTAAGAAAATTGTAACCTGTGATCCACATTCCTACAATACGCTTAAGAATGAATATCCAGAACTCGGAGGGAACTACGAGGTCTTACACCATACGCAATTCATCAATCAACTTATTAAAGATGGTCGATTGAACATTGATGATAGTGTTTTAAAAAGCAAACGACTTACTTTTCATGATCCTTGCTATTTAGGCCGAGCAAATGATGTTTATGAGTCACCAAGAGAATTGATTCGCCGTTTAGGGGTCAATTTCAACGAAATGAAACGACACAAAAGAAACGCTTTGTGTTGTGGTGCTGGTGGAGCTCAGATGTTTAAGGAACCTGAAAAAGGTGATATGGATATCAATATCTTAAGAACCAAAGAAGCTTTAGAAACCAAGCCTCAAATCATTGCAACTGGATGTCCTTATTGCAACACCATGATGACGGACGGAATTAAATTCCACGAAAAGGAAAGTCAAGTCGAGGTGAAAGACATCGCAGAATTGATCGCCGAAGCGAACAACTTATAATCAATTAGGGTTTTTAAGATGATTAAAAACTTTATCAAAGCTGCGCGCCTACGAACACTTCCTTTATCTGTTTCTGGAATCATCGTTGGAAGTCTTTTAGCAGCTTCTGATCTGGATAAATTCAATATTTTAAGTACTGCTATCTTTTGGTTGTGCATTGCCACCACCATCGGATTTCAAGTGCTTTCAAATTTCGCCAACGATTATGGCGACGGAATCAAAGGATCGGATGCAAATCGTTCTGGTGAAGCTCGAATGGTCGCCTCTGGTGCTATTTCACCATCCCAGATGAAGCAGGCTATGGTGATTACCATTATACTGACCTTGCTGTCTGCCTTGTTTCTAATTTACATTTCATTCGGAAAAGAAAACTTTGGGTATTCCCTGTTTTTCTTTTTATTAGGGATTGCGTCAATCGTTGCTGCGATTAAATATACCGTGGGTAAAAGCGCTTATGGATACTCGGGTTTTGGTGATGTTTTTGTATTTATTTTCTTCGGGTTGGTAAGTGTCTTAGGAAGCTATTTTTTATTCACAAAGGAGATCAACTACCAAATGATTTTACCAGCGATATCAATTGGACTGCTCAGTACTGCCGTTTTAAACCTAAATAACTTAAGAGATTTCGAGGAAGACAAGAAGAATCAAAAGAATACGCTAGTGGTAAAGCTGGGTGTTTCTAAGGCTAAATTTTATCACTATTCATTACTGATTCTTGCGCTACTTTGTGCTTTGGTTTTTCTGAGTTCTCGTTTTTATTCGGTTTTTCAATTCATTTTTTTAATTCCTTTTATACCATTGTTAATCAACGCATTAACGGTTTTTAAAACTTCTGACACTTCTTTGCTTGACGGTGAATTAAAGAAAGTAGCATTGAGCACATTCTTTTTTGGTATCCTTTTTGGTTTGAGCTTCTATATAAATTTTTAAAACCAAAAACATGAGGAATTTTTTGATTACAACAATTAGTATGTTGATGTTACTTAGTTGTGACTCTTCAATAGAAAGAAATGGAGTGTTGGGTAGAAGTTACTCTTCAAAATCGTTTAGTGATTTCAAGGTCCAGGAGGAATCTGAAGTTGTGGAGGAGTTACAAACTTCCAAACCTAACAATTCAATTCAGAAAAAGAGAATTAAAAGAGGAAGCCTTCTATTCGAAACGGAGGATATTGTATCGACCAAATCATTGATTGTAAAACTAGTGAAGGAGAATAATGGTTACATATCTATGGATAATCTTGACGATAGTGGAGGTGAACGAGAATACAACTACTTAACCGTTCGAATTCCGTCTAATAATTTCGATTCATTCATTGGGGAATTATCAAAAAGCGTCAATAAATTTGAAAGAAAAGATATCAATATCGAGGACGTTACCGAAAAATATTACGACTTAAAATCGCGTATTAAGAACAAAAAAGAACTGGAACAAAAGTTTCTGCAAATTTTGAAAAAAGCCAAAACTGTAAAGGAAATATTGGATGTTGAAAGAGAGATCAATAAGTTAAGAACTGAAATTGAATCGATGGAAGGGAGATTCAGATATTTAGACAAACAAGTTGCTTACAGTACCATCTCTGTTCAATTCTATCAAGTCAATCCAGAAAGCACAAATTTCTTTGGAGAGATGGGAACAAGTTTCAAAAACGGATTTGCCTATTTGAAAAATTCGGTCTTAGGCTTAGTTTCTATTTGGCCATTCGTATTGATTATCGGATTTTTGTATTGGATTGTGAAAGCGGTTCGTAAAAGAAGAAACAAGGTATGAAAACCATAAAAATCATTCTAATCATTATTTGCATCCTCACAGTTGGGTTTTTCTCTACAGGCTTTATTGTGAAAGAAGTAACATACCAGAATGATATTACCATTGAAAGACCAACAGATTATGTTTTTCAAAAACTGACCAAGGTTGAAAACTTCAAAGATTGGATGCCAGAGGTTCAGTCGGTGGGAACTCGAACAGAAACTACCGAAAAAATTGGAAGTATTTATGAGTTAGAGGTGGTCACCAATGGTACTCCAATTACCGTGGTTCAAAATGTAGTTGATTACAAACCAAACGAGGTTTTTAAAGTGTATTTCAAGGCCAACGATATGGATAAAATCAATGAGTTTGTCCTCTCACAAGAGCATGGAAAAACGAAGCTTACATTGAACAGTACCTGCAGTAGTGATTCTTATGCCTTGGCTTGTATTATTCCTTATTTTAAGTCTGTTTTTCAATCTCAGGATAAAACTTCTTTGGTTTCATTGAAAAATTATCTAGAAAAGAATTAGAACTGTGTTGAACGCCTTTTACAAGCGATATGTCTTACATTTTAAATCTCCTTCGGGTACTTCCCGCGGTGTTTTAAGAACCAAAGAGACTTGGTTTATTATTTTGGAAGAAAATGGTAAACTCGGTATTGGTGAAACTGGTTTGTTCCGAGGACTGAGTTATGATGACACACCAAATTATGAAGAAAAGCTACAATGGGTTTGTGAGAACATTCATTTGGGTCTTGACACTCTTTTAAATGAAACCATTGATTTTCCTAGTATTCAATTCGGCTTGGAGCAGGCATTTTTGTCTTTTCAGAATGAAAATCCATTTACCTTTTTTCCTTCCGAGTTTTCGAAAGGGAAGGATGAGATATCGATTAACGGATTAATTTGGATGGGAACGGCCGATTTTATGAAGAAGCAAATCGCTGAAAAATTAGAAGCCGGATTCGACTGTATAAAGATGAAGATCGGAGCGATTGATTTTGATGCCGAGTTGCAACTTTTAAAATCCATTCGTGATGAGTTCGGAAAAGATGAAATCGAATTACGGGTTGATGCCAACGGTGCCTTTCACCCGGACAATGCCTTAGAGAAGTTAAAACGGTTGTCTGATTTCGACTTACATTCCATAGAACAACCCATAAAACAAGGGCAACACGAAGCAATGGCTAGGTTGTGTGATGAAACGCCATTGCCTATTGCTTTGGATGAAGAATTGATTGGGGTTGTGTCATCCACTGGTAAGGCAAAAGTAATTCGAGATATTCAGCCTCAATACATCATCTTAAAGCCAAGTCTGATTGGCGGTTTTGCTGGTAGTCAAGAATGGATTAATTTAGCGGAGCAAAACAATTGTGGTTGGTGGATTACATCAGCCTTAGAGAGTAATATTGGGTTGAATGCTATTGCTCAATTCACTTATCTAAAAAACAGTAATTTACCACAAGGACTCGGAACAGGAAGTTTGTTTACCAACAACCTAGACAGTCCGCTAAGCGTTTCACTAGGGAAGTTATCCTTGGCAAACGATAAAAAATGGAATTTTAATTTAATCTTGAACACATAGTGGATTTTTTTCAAAAAGCATACAAAGGCAATAACGATTGGTATGCTTGGATGGTGACCATCATTCTCGTATTTCTGTTTTGGCAAATTTTAGGAGTATTACCTTTAATTGCAGCAGCTTTTTCCCATACAGAGGATCTTGCGGCATTTACAGAGGCGGCCAACAATAACTTCATGAATATTGGGATTAACAAAAACCTGTATCTCTTTTTAATCATAACGATGTTCATTTTTGCACTGATAGGCCTTATAATCGGGGTTAAATACGTACATAAACGAACCATTAAATCCATTGTGACAAGTCGTGATAAGGTAGATTGGAAACGTATTTGGTTCGCCTTTATCTTGTGGTCAGTTGTCGCGGTTGTGGCAACCCTTGGAGCGGTAGCCTTAGCTCCAGATAATTACGTGTTCAATTTCAAACCAATTCCGTTTTTTATGTTGGTCATCATTTCCTTTTTGTTTTTACCTTTTCAAACGAGCTTTGAGGAGTTGTTATTCAGAGGGTATTTCATGCAAGGATTGGGAATGTTGGTTAAAAACAGATTGTTTCCATTGTTAATGACTTCGGTATTCTTTGGCTTGCTACACGGAGCAAATCCAGAGGTAGAAAAACTCGGACAAATCACTATGGTTTTCTACATCGGAACAGGGTTGTTTTTCGGAATTACCACCTTGATGGATGAAGGTATCGAATTGGCACTAGGATTGCATGCGGCCAACAATATTATTGCCGCCTTTTTGGTGACCACCGATTGGACTGTATTCCAGACCGACGCCTTATTTATTGATACTTCAGAACCTTCAGTCACCTGGGAAATGTTTGTTCCTGTGCTTGTGTTTTATCCGGCGATGCTGTTGATTTTCTCCAAAAGGTATGGATGGAAAAATTGGGGTGAAAAGCTGGCGGGTAGAATCCACAAACCCGATAACGTTGGTGTTTTAGATTAAATTGACAGGCAATTTACTTCATAAGGATTTTACGCTGAATGGAAGAAAATTCGCTTCTTTGACTGATATATTAGCCTATTCCAAATCTCTTTCGCAACCACTTCATTTAATCATTCAAGAATGGTTGTCTGATGCTGAATACATTGGGTTAAAAACCTCAGGTTCAACGGGTAGTGCGAAGTTGATTCAAGTTAAAAAGCAACAAGTAATCCATTCTATTGAAGCTACAAGTACCTATTTCAAGCTTCCAGCCGGAAGTAAGGTTTTACACTGCCTTCCATTGCAATACGTAGCGGGTAAAGTAATGCTTTTTAGAGCCCTATATATGGGTTGGAAATTAGATATGGTAAGTCCGACCTCTAAGCTTGAAATTACCCTAGAAAAGAGTTATGACTTTGCGGCGATGGTTCCACTTCAATTGGAAAATTCATTGCTGGTTTTGAATTCTATTAAAAAACTGATTGTTGGTGGAGGCGCCGTTTCGAATGATTTAAAAAGCAAAATAGCATCATTCAATTGCCAGATTTTTGAAACCTATGGAATGACGGAAACCATCACTCATATTGCTGTGAAACCCATCAATCATGCACAGGCTGAATCTTATTTTACGGCATTGCCGAATGTTGCGATTTTTAGGGATGAAAGAAATTGTTTAGTGATCAGAGCGCCAAAGATTTCAGAAGAAATGATTGTCACCAATGATGTGGTTCAACTGATCTCAGATTGCAAATTCCAATGGCTAGGTAGGTTTGATAACATCATCAATTCAGGCGGAATAAAATTGAATCCTGAGGAAATTGAAGGCCAATTAATGCCTTTCATAAAAGGCCGCTTTTTTGTTGCTGGACTCCCTGATGCGCATTTGGGGGAAAGATTGGTTTTGATCGTTGAAAGTGAATTGAAAACAGAAGACTCTAAAGCCGAATTATTCCAAAAAATAGAGGAGAATACCATTCTCAATAAGTTTCAAAAACCGAAGGAAATCATCTTTGTTAAAAAGTTTGATGAAACCGAATCGGGGAAGATTAAAAGGAAGTCTACCGTAAATTCCATCAAAATTTAGGAGATTCAAACGTCTTTAAATTCGATCCGTTAAGCAACAGTTTTATTACCATTCACCGAAACAACGGAACCTGTTTTGCAATTCGTCGATACTTTTTTGCATTTTATCGACATCAATTTGCATTCTAAAGGTGTTGTATTAATAGGAGTAATATTATCTTGATTTTTGTGGTGGTCAAAGCTATTCCCATGAAAAGAAACTTAAATATATTATTGGTAGAAGACAATTTCATTGAAATTGTAAAATTGAAACGTGCCATTTCGCACTTAGAAATGGATCACGAAGTCGTTGAAGCTGAAAATGGCGAGATGGCTTTAGAATTGTTAAGAGAAGGACAAATAAATCCGGATATCATTCTTTTGGACTTAAATATGCCTAAGATGAATGGGTTAGAGTTCTTGTCTATTGTGCGAAATGATGATGAATTACGACATTTACCGATAATCGTTTTGACAACTTCAAACAATAGTTTAGATTTGATGGAAGCCTACAAGCTCGGCGTGTCGGGTTACATCATTAAACCACTCAAATACGATGATTATATTGAAAAAATTGGTTTCACATTATCTTATTGGAGTGTTAACGAATTAATTGCAAACTAAATGAAAGGAATAGTTTTCACGGAATTTTTAGAGCTAGTCGAAGATAAATTCGGACTAGAGATGGTAGACCAAATCATCGCACAATCAGAATTAGAATC
>CAYFJL010000110.1:0-9121 GCA_964343335.1 uncultured Polaribacter sp.
CTTTTTATTTGGAACCAAATTGAGCACACAATTACTCACAACAACATCTACACTATTAGCGGTGAGCGGAAGTTTTTCAATATCACCAAGTCTAAATTCCACATTATTAAAGCCTCGTTTTTCCGCATTTTCACGAGCTTTTTCAATCATGATTGGCGTAAAATCGACACCTATCACCTTACCGCTCTCGCCTGCTTGCGCCCTTGCTACAAAGCAATCGTTTCCTGCACCGCTACCTAGATCCAATACCGTATCACCTTTTTTTATCAACGCAAATTCGGTAGGAAGCCCACATCCCAAGCCTAAATCAGCCTCCGGATTATAGCCTTCCATATGTGTATAACTGTCGCTCATTATATTATATACTTCTGTAGAGCAATCGCCTGAGCCACAACAAGAAGCTCTGTTTTCATCAACACTTTGTAATGCAATTTGACTGTATTTATTTTTTACCAAATCCTTTAATTCCTTATCTGTTTTCATTTTTTAATATATTTTGGTGAATCCACGATTTTATTTCTTTGCTAACAACAATTGTGTTTTGAATTTATCTCTTGATTTAGAAAGGATATGAAAAGAGATTTTATATCGTTCCACACATCTTCATCTATACAATAACAAACGCTGGTACCCTCAACATTTCCTTTTATGACACCTAAGTTTTTAAGTTCCTTTAAATGCTGAGATATTGTAGGTTGCGCCAAACCAATTTCTGTAACTAAATCACCACAAATACATGCATCTAATTTAAAAAGTTGTTGCAATATGGCTATTCTTGCAGGGTGTGCAAAAGCTTTAGCTATGGATGCAATTTTGTTTTGATGTTGGTTAAATTTTTCAGTTTTTGTTACGCCCATTTTTATTTTATTTATTTATTGCAATATTACGATTAAAGATGATGATTGCAAAATATTTTAATAAAAAAGATGCAAAAATATTTTAAATAAATTTTAATTTTGAATTAAAGATAATGTGATCTATGGTTTCAATAACAGAAGGGGCGCTACCGAGGAATGACAATACCGAAATATCTTATAAAAAAACCTACTGATAATCAGTAGGTTTTTTGTGATCGCGACAGGATTCGAACCTGTGACCGTCTGCTTAGAAGGCAGATGCTCTATCCAGCTGAGCTACGCGACCAGACTGAGCGAAAAAGGTCTGAAAGACATTTTTATCGAAAAGGCCATTTGCTGTGTTGGCCGCTCATTGCTATTCGCCTATTTTAAAGATTACGTCGCTTTGCTCCGTGATCCTGAATTGGCTATGCCAATAAAAATAAAAATCATTTTTATTAAGAAAGCACGCTTCCTACAAAAAATTCAGTTTTATTTTTTTGTCGGGGTGGTCACGCTTCTGGCGTGACGACCTCCTTTTTGTCGGGGTGGTCACGCTTCTGGCGTGACGACCTCCTTTGTGTCGGGGTGGTCACGCTTCTGGCGTGACGACCTCCTTTGTGCCGGGGTGGTCACGCTTCTGGCGTGACGACCTCCTTTGTGTCGGGGTGGTCACGCTTCTGGCGTGACGACCTCCTTTGTGTCGGGGTGGTCACGCTTCTGGCGTGACGACCTCCTTTGTGTCGGGGTGGTCACGCTTCTGGCGTGACGACCTCCTTTGTGTCGGGGTGGCAGGGTTTGAACCTTATTCCGTAATGTTTTATATATCAATCAGTTACAATTTCCGAAACTTAACTGTTAGCCGATTTGTTGACGATACTATAAATGACCTAAAGTAAAATGCTTTACTTTCTGACGGTGCAAATATATAATTTGTATTATTTCAAACCAACATAAAAAGTCATTTATTTTATGACTCTTAATACTGCTTCAAATTTGGTTCATTATGCCTTATCATTTCTACTAAATATCTTTAAGTTAATCATTCTGGAAACACATTAAATCGAGTAATCAACTATTTCTAGGTCTTTTAAGTGATGAACTTCTATAGAAAAATTTGAGGTAGAGAGTATTCATACAATATTACCGAAATATAAACGTCGCAAAATATTTTTCGGAAAAGGGACGGCATAAAGCCATCGCTTCTTCCCTCGCTTATTTATTCCGTTTCCTTTCCACTCTAAAATTTTGTCTTCCGTTTGGGTTTTGCTCAAATATTGTTTAATCTAAAATCATTTAATTATGGAAACAAAAGTAAAATCAAACGGAACAGCAAAAAAAGTAAATGCAACCGTTAAAAAGGAAGTTCAAAAGAAGTTGACCGAGGAAGCTATCGGAAAAGCTGTTACACCGGAAAAGCTCGTGGTAGCCAAAAAACCAGAGATTAATTTGGATGACAGAATTCAAAAGTTTGAAAAATTGAGAGGTCTGGCTAATCAACGTGAACGGTTGACGGAAACATTGAACGAGCTTACCAAGTTCAATTACAATCAGGATGGTTCGAGTTCCTTCCATATAAGGGACTCACGTAATCTGGAATTCAAGACGACCAACACGAATTTAATCAAGTTGGTAACTACACATTTACAGTCCACTTTGGAACAACGTAAATCAGAGATTGAAGAACAGATTCTAAAATTTGAACTTTAATGAAGCTAATGTCTTCAAATGTGAAAGCCTGCTCGCAAGAGTAGGCTTTCTTTTTTTAATCATATCTGTCTTCAGACAGGTCTAAAATCAAATATTATGTATTTAAATCGTTTACAACAAGATGAAATTTTCGTTTCAAATGAAATGAAATCGTTAAAAATTATTACTGGTATGGAGTCTCGAAGAGGACTTGAAAATGCCGTTATTTCCAATGACAAAATTGTGAATGTGGTCTCGAACAGTTATGGCCATATTCCAAATGAATTGTTTTTCAAAAAAGCCGAACAGCTATTACTGGATGCCAATCTGAAATATCATAAACGCACGATTAACAGAAATGACAGGTCTTTCATTGCCGACTTTATAATCGAGGACCATAATCAGTTTTCGTTGAAGAATGAACAGGATAAGATATTACCGATGTTGCGTTTCAAAAATTCCTATGACGGAAGCGAAAAGACTTCCGGGCATTTTGGATTTTATAGAGAAGTATGCACCAATGGCTTGCACGTTGCTCAATCAGAAATAGCATTTTCAATAAAGCACAGCAAAAACAATACAGATTTAATAATGCCGAAATTGAACTTGCTATTTGATAAGTTTCTAAATAATGAATACTACGAAATCACAAGGAAATTCAGGGAAATGGAAGAAATCGAACTTATCGATACCAAGGCATTTGTAAAAGACATATTGAAAAAAACGAAATTGTTCCGATATGAATGTAGCGACAAAAACGATGACCCATCAAAAAAATCCCGTGAGGTTATAGAGCTTATCAACGATGAACCGTTTCCAGCTTATTCAAAACCAAATTTATGGGTAGGTTATAACGCCTTTAATTGGATGCTTCACAATACCTTGAAAAAGACCTTTTCGCAACAGGAAAGGTTGGATAAGGTTTTGTTTGATGAAATATATGCAATGGTTTAAAGAAACATTGTTAAAGGTTTATCCAGTACCTAACTAAACTGGATTTTTAATTATACTTCTGCCATATTATTCCGTTTAGCACATTTCCCTACATTTCGTTGCTCTACATTTTGGAAAAAGAGCTTCACTCAAAAAAGGTCTTGGACACAACTTCAAAGATTCCGATTTCCATTCCACTTGCCCACTCATTCCCGAGAAAATTCGGGAAGTGGTCAAACTCTATTCCAATCTACATCTTTAAAGTCAAGTCCGCTTTAAATCCTACTTCAAAAGAATAATTTGGTTCTATAATCCGTTCAGCACTTTCCCGCTACATTTCGCAAAAAGCTACATTTCGGGCAAAGAGCTTCTCTATAAAAAATCTTGGACCCAATTCCCGTTTTTGGTTTTCCATTCCGCTTCCCCTTCCCGCTTCGCTGGGAAGGAACGCTACATTCCCAAACCAAAACCGTGAATCCAGTCCGCTTGTAATCGGAAAGTCAAAGCCTCGATTTTCTTAACAGAATTAACGGCAAAGCCTACTTTGGTCTTTACTCGATAATTCTTAAAAACCGAACCTTTGCCTCACAAATTTTAAGGGGTTTATAATGGATGAAGCCATTGTTGTTTTTCGGGACAGCGAAAAACAGGTATGGCATAACCAATTCTAAAATAAAGCCATTTGCTCTGTTCGCTTAACTGTCGGTACGCTCTCGTCACAAATGGCTTTATAAGAATTGCTAATACCATTATGGAACTTGTCAAGACTGTACAAGTTTTAGGCAAAAATAAGGTTTCTACTTCCTTGAAAATCCAAGGTTTTTACTACGTCGCAAACACACCTGATTTATTCCCTAAAAGTCTTGACAAAACCCACTTCATCCATTGTGCGGAGCACGAAAGAAATCATACAAACACCCCTTAAAATTTAATTCAGTTTAAATCAAAAAGGGAAATATTAATCTTTTAAATCTTTTATTATGAGTACTATTAAAAATCACGTACAGTTAATTGGAAATGTTGGGCAAGAACCAACTATTACGAACCTTGAAAGCGGTAAGAAAGTAGCCCGTTTATCATTGGCAACCAATGAATACTACAAAAACGGCAAGGGCGAAAAGCAAACGGATACCAATTGGCACACCGTTGTCGCTTGGGGCAAAACTGCTGAAATTATCGAAAAGTATGCCGAAAAGGGCAAAGAAATCGGAGTTGTTGGAAAACTAAAGACCCGAACCTATACCACGGACGATGGCAATCAACGCTATGTTACCGAAGTGATAGCCGATGAAATCCTATTATTAGGTAGTAAGTAAAAAGTAAAGAGGGCACTAATACCAGTTTTCAATTAGTTTGTGCCCTCTTCTTTTCATCATTAATTCTAAAAAGATATAACAATGAAAGCACAAGTTAACGAAATAAAAGAAGGATTGCAACATTTTCACGGTTCTGAAATGTTCTATCAAATCCCATTAATACGCACCCGATTTACAAACGGACTGAAATATTTAGCCAACGTAGCAGAGTGTTTTTGGCTCATTACCGATGTTTCAGTAATCGCCAAAAGTTTGCTAAACCGAAGCCATTTTATAACAATAGATTTTAAAAGGCTATCGGAAGAGGAACAGGATTATACAGGCTATGAAGCTGAAATAATTTACAGCGATGGAAATGGGAATATATTTGAAATACACCGATACAATTTTACCGATTTTCCTTTGGATGAACTACGGTTGTATTTTGTGGATAATACGTTGATGCTTACAAGCGAATATTAAAAAGTAAGGCTATGATTTATCTAAATTATAACAACCTCGATGACGAAACCCAACAACATCTACTTTCCGTTTCAAAAGAAGATATAGAAAGCAAATTTGGGAACGACCTTAAAGCCTACGCCAATGAACATCATATGGATTATGATAAGATATTGGACGAAGAAGCGATAAAAAATCTATATTCATATCAGTACGTTTTTAACATCTAAAATAAAAACAAGAATTAAGACCTTTGAACTTTCAGAGGTCTTTTTTTGTGCTTTACTTTTTTCAAATTTACAAGAGCCAATATTCAAAAACTCGACGTCTTAAATTTACTTTTTTATAAAAATCCTATTTTTTGGTATCAAAACTAACCATTTGGAAACAATCTGTATTTCAATATTATATCTAAATAGAATATCTTTAAAAGACTGTTAGCAGTATCAATTTAAAGTATCGTTATCCCATTTTGATTTGACTTTCGCCGATAATGATACCCATCAAAAATTAAACATATCGGAATTTTTTATTCCGAAAAAAAGCAACTGACTTTTCAGTCAGGTTGTTTGAAAAATTTTGTCCCTGCGGGACGAATTTGAGAAGCAAGAGGGTAACACGCCAAGGCGATGTTAACGATTGGTTTTTAGTTGTAATTATTTGATATTCAAATAATTACTGGTTATATAAAATAGAGAAATAACAAAGTTTTACAGTAAATCCTTTTGAAACCCCTATAAAACGGCAATTTTTTACAGTAAATGAGTTCAAATCATCAAAAGAAATACAGTTTTTCTGCCATTAGTATTAAACCTAAAGTGGCAACTCGCTTTCGGAAATTTTCCAAGGAAATTACCCATTCACATACTGATACGTTGGAAGCAATGATGAACTTTTTCGATTTGAACGAGCTATCCCCAAATGAATCTTTGGGTGCAAATATGAAGACTTTAGAGAATAGCTTAAAAAAACGAATCAATGCACTTGTAGCTATTATTAGAGATATTGAAAAAAACCAGACCAAGCCTACCAATGCAATGTTGGAATTGCTTTTCCAAGAAAACCCAAAAGAGGAAGAACCACAAGAAGAATTATTTGAATTTGAACAACAGGAATTGATTACAGAAAATGAGGAACTGAATCATTATCGAAATCGGTACGAAGAAGTTCAACAACAATTCCATTCCGTAAAATATGATTTAGAAAAAATCATTGATAAGACCACTTATGTTAAAAGCAGTTTTGGAGGTGGCTATTTAAAACTGGATTTAAGCAAAGATGAATTTGAAAACATTAAACAAAAATTATAATGTATATCACAGTAACCAAACAGACATTAGATGGCAATTATGCACAGAGCGTTTCCGATTTTGTCGCTTATCTCGAAAAAGAAAACGATGACAAATCCATTGATGAAATGGAACATTTTTTCAATCAGTATGGCGAAGAAATATCAGGTAAGGAAGTCATTAAAGAAATTGACGGAAATACGGCTAAACTCAAAAAGACCGAACCAAAGTTTTATTCCATTACAGTCAATCCGAGTGCTTATGAATTGAAGCGATTGCAAAATCATTCCGAGGAACTGAAAAAGTACACCCGAGAATTGATGAAAGAGTACGCTAAATCTTTTAATCGGGAAATAAACGGACGAGCTGTTACTGTAGATGACATTATATACTATGCCAAAATTGAGCATCAGCGTACGTATAAGGGAACGGATAGGAAAATTCAGGAGAACCAACCTTATGCCACCAAGATACTTCAAATTAAGAACGATATCCGGAAAATTAAAAGTGGCGAATTAGAAGGCAACATCAAAAAATTACAGCAAACGATGTCCCGATTGGAAAAAGAAGCACCACATCAACAAGATGGAAAACGCATTGTTAGAGGGATGCCTAAAGAAGGCTCTCAAAGCCATATCCATATTATTGTGAGCAGAAAGGATATGTCCAATAAATACAGTTTGTCCCCTGGTAGCAAGTACAAAGCTTCGGAAACCGTTTTTAATGGCAAACCTGTAAAACGTGGTTTTGATAGGGACAAATTCTTTAAGGCTTCTGAAAAAACGTTTGACACTCTATTTCAATACAAACGAAACTATGTTGAAACTTATAAGGCACGTAAAACATTCCTGAAAAATCCAAAGTTGTATTTCTCAATTCTTTCGGGATTGCCAACCAATGAAAAGGCAACTGCCTATAAAATACTTGCCAAATCTGGTGTACCCATAATGAATATTCCAACAAACAAAGTACAGTTGGCATTAAAGATAATCAACAAGTTTAAAAAAGGGATTGACCGAGCAATACAGTCGGGTTCTATTGGGATATGAGTATGTCAATACCACATATCATCCTTTTTATTGTTGTTCCGGTATTGTTTGTCAGTACAGTTTTATATGTGTTTCTTCATCAAGAAGAGCCCAAAAACGGAGATAAGAAATATCAGGTACGCTTTAAACTTCGTCGTGGAAAATTTCAAATCGAAAATATCAAGCGAGGTGCATCGATTATTGGCTCTGCGGGAAGCGGTAAAACAGAAAGTGTTATCTATAATTTTTTACAGCATTTTAGTACCCATCAATTTTGTGGTATCATACACGATTACAAGGATTTTGAACTTACCGAAATTGCCTACCCATTATTTAAAGAAAAGGATATTAAATTCTATACCATAGCTTTTGACCAAATCCATTATTGTGTAAACCCAATTACCCCAAGATATTTGCCCAATGAGGAAAGTGTGAATGAATTATCCAAGGTACTCATTGAAAATCTTTTGGAGTTCAACGAATCCAGTACAAACAGTACCACAAAATTCTTCAGTGATGCTGTTGAAGGTTTGATGGGTGGAATGATTTGGAAACTAAAAACGTCCTATCCTCAATATTGCACCCTGCCCCATTTGATTGCTATTTTTCAATCGATGACTACCAAACAGTTGGTTACTTTTGTGAGTTCAAATATCACTTCCCGAAGTATGGCAAGTGCTTTTATCAACGGAATGGATTCTGACAAGCAAACGGCGGGTGTAAAAAGCACATTGGCCAATGCCTTTAAAAAGATAGGTTCACAACAGTTGTTTATGGCTTTGTCAAAAGATGAAGTACCATTGAATATCAACAGCAAGGATAATCCTGCTGTTATCTGCATTGTGAACCATCCCAAATATGAATCGGCTTACTCGCCTATCATCGCTGCAATTATGCACACAGTCATCAAGCAAATGAGCGTGAGAGGTCAACAGTCGTCCTTTTTAATGATGGAAGAAGCCCCTACCATAAAGCTGCTTAATATGCACCGCATTCCCGCAACTTTAAGAAGCTATGATATTGCCACAATTTACGTGATGCAGGATAAAATACAGAATGATATGCTATATGGAGACAAAGCGAGTAAGGCTATTTTGAGTAACCTTTCCTATCAGTTTTTCGGCAAAGTTAATGACCCAGATACTGCAAAATATTATGAGCGTTTCTTTGAGATTGTCCGTATGGAAACCACAAGTATAAATCGTGGACACAATCTAAATTTTGATACACGGATTACCACAGGCGAAAAAGAAGTTTCCAAACGCAGGGCAGATGTTTTCTTTCGTTTGAAACAAGGCGAGTTTATAACTTTTGCTGATGGCGAGGATAAAAGAGTTCAATTTAAACTACAAGTGATTAAAAGGGAAATACCATATCCTCATCGACATTTTACAACCGATGAATTAAAGCTCAATTTTGAACGGATTTATAGAGAGGTAAAATCTATATTTAAGGTTAACTAAAATTAGTAAATAAAGAACAACCATAGTTTTTGCACAACCTGTGCATCGATTAATTTGTATATTTGTAAAAATTTATGAAAATATTCTTTTCCATATCAATGTCAATTTTATTCTTTTTTCAGGGAA
>CAYFJL010000111.1:0-8959 GCA_964343335.1 uncultured Polaribacter sp.
TGAACATTTGCTTCTTTGTTCATTACATCTGATCCTTCATCAAAAGATTTAAACGAAGGTGAAGTATCGTCTGTTCCATTGTCTGCATCATTCTTATAAGAGCTTCTTAAAATGGCTAGATCTTCTTCGGCTTTGGCTATTTTTTTGTTGATGATTTCTCTAAATTCCTGTAAGTCTTCTTCTGAGTACTTTGTTTTAACATCTGCCATAATCTTACATTTTTTCTATTAATAACTTGCTTTTGATTGATTCGAACTCTATTTCAGTTCCTGTATTTAACGCATCCACAAAAACCAATTCTTCGGTTAATGTTTCATTCATTACATAATCTTTGTTGGCCTCAATGGCTGCCTCTAATATTCCAAACTTACCAATGGTTAGTTTTATTTTATCGGTAACTTCCAATCCGCTGTCTTTTCTCGCATTTTGAATTCGGTTTACCAATTCTCTAGCAATACCTTCTTCCTTCAATTCTTCGGTGATGGTTACGTCTAAAGCTACGGTGATTGTCCCTTCGTTAGCTACTAACCAACCTTCGATATCTTTGGAGGTAATTTCGA
This sequence comes from uncultured Polaribacter sp., assembly GCA_964343335.1. Classification (GTDB taxonomy): domain Bacteria; phylum Bacteroidota; class Bacteroidia; order Flavobacteriales; family Flavobacteriaceae; genus Polaribacter. The sequence goes on from CAYFJL010000111.1 coordinate 561, forward strand.
CATCGGACCGTTCTAAGGTAATCAAATTTCCATTAATTTCTAATGATATTTGACCCTCTTTTTCAACAGTATTGATCTCCTTATCTGTAAATTGTTGAACTGCAGCAGCTATGCTTCTCATATCTTTTCCAAATTTTGGTCCTAGGACTTTAAAATTCGGTTTTATCTGTTTTACAAGAATATCTGAAGCGTCAGTTAAGAGTTCAATTTCCTTGACATTTACCTCTCTTTTGATCAATTCTGAAACCGCAAGAATTTCGTTTCGCTCTTCTTCTGAATCAACCGGAATCATAATCTTTTGCAATGGCTGACGAACCTTGATTTTTTCCTTAGCTCTTAAGGATAAAACTAAAGACGCAATCGTCTGTGCATTCTCCATTTTACGTTCCAATACTTTATCTACGAAAGAAGCATCGAATACTGGGAATGTCGATAAATGCACACTTTCTGAATTTTCTTTTCCAGTGATGGCATTCAAATCTTGATACAATCGATCCATATAGAAAGGCGCTATCGGCGCTCCCAATTTCGCAATGGTAAGCATACAAGTATACAAGGTTTGATAAGCCGAAATCTTATCTTTCTGATAGTCTCCTTTCCAGAATCGTCTTCTACTCAAACGCACATACCAGTTACTCAAATAATCTTGGGTAAAGTCAGAAATCGCTCTCGCTGCTCTTGTTGGTTCATAAGCTTCATAGAATTTCTCAACCTTCTCTACCAAGGTGTGTAATTCAGATAAAATCCAACGGTCTAATTCTGAACGTTCAGCAAACGGAATATCATCCTCTGCATAGGTGAATCCATCAATGTTGGTGTAAAGCGCAAAGAACGAATAAGTGTTGTAAAGTGTTCCAAAGAACTTTCTTCGAACCTCTTCAATTCCGTCTACATCAAACTTCAAGTTATCCCACGGATTGGCGTTGGAGATCATATACCATCTGGTAGCATCTGCTCCGTATTTTGACAATGTTTCAAATGGATCAACAGCATTGCCCAAACGCTTGGACATTTTTTGTCCGTTTTTATCCAAAACGAGTCCGTTTGAAACCACGTTTTTATAGGCTACTGAATCAAAAACGGTTGTTGCAATAGCGTGTAAGGTATAGAACCATCCTCTGGTTTGATCAACTCCTTCCGCGATAAAATCCGCAGGGAACGATTCGTTCTTGTCAATTAGGTCTTTGTTTTCGAACGGATAGTGCCATTGTGCATAAGGCATAGACCCTGAATCGAACCATACATCAATCAAATCGCTCTCGCGTTTCATTGGTTTTCCCGATGGTGATACCAATACAATTTGATCGACAATGTTCTTGTGTAAATCGATGGTATCATAGTTCTCATCAGACATGTTTCCAACCTCAAAATCCGCAAAAATATCTGCGGTCATAAATCCGGCTTCAACGGATTTTTTCATTTCTGATTTTAATTCTTCCACAGAACCAATGCAAAGCTCTTCTTGCTTGTCTTCGGTTCTCCAAATCGGAAGTGGAATTCCCCAATATCTTGAACGCGATAAGTTCCAATCATTGGCATTCGCCAACCAGTTTCCGAATCGACCTTCACCGGTGGATTTCGGTTTCCAATTGATGGTGGTATTCAATTCGTGCATACGGTCCTTTACATCGGTTACTTTGATGAACCATGAATCTAAAGGATAGTATAAAATTGGTTTGTCAGTTCTCCAACAATTCGGGTAACTGTGCTTGTATTTTTCAACCTTAAAGGCCTTATTTTCATTCTTTAATTTCAGTCCCAAACGCTCATCAACAGAAAGGTACTGCTGTTGATTTTTTAGAACCGCTGTCATTCGACTTTGTTGGTTTTTCAACTCAACCTCCAAATCTTCTTCAGATAGGTATTCTGACTTCACGTATTCTTCGCCAAAACCATATACTGGATCTGAAACTTCAGGTCTAAACTTTCCTTGTAAATCAACCAAAGGAACCAAATTTCCATTCTCATCTTTTACCAATAAAGGCGGAATTTCTGGACTCACTTGTTTGGCCACAAAGGCATCATCTGCACCAAAAGTCGGAGCGGTATGAACAATTCCGGTACCATCTTCTGTGGTTACAAAATCACCCGGAATCACTCTAAAAGCATCTTGCGGATTGTCATTTGGTAGTACAAATGGCATCAATTGCTCGTAACGAATCTCAACCAAGTCATTCCCTAAAAATTCTTTGATTACGTAAAACGGAATCTTCTTATCACCCGCCTTATAACTCTCTAATTCAGCTTGGTCTTCAACCTGCTTGAATTTCCCTGAGAATTGCTTTGCAACAAGATTCTTGGCTAAGATTACTTTCGATCTTTCAAAAGTATATTGGTTGAAAGATTCAACCAATACATATTCTATTTTTGGTCCTACCGTTAAGGCTGTGTTACTTGGCAAGGTCCAAGGTGTGGTCGTCCATGCTAAGAAGTGAACATCCCCTTCATTTTGAAGAAAATCAGGCAAGCTTTCAGTAATAGCTTTAAACTGAGCCGTTACCGTCGTGTCCGTTACATCTTGATAGGTGCCTGGCTGATTCAATTCGTGAGAGCTTAAACCGGTTCCGGCTTTCGGCGAATATGGCTGAATGGTATATCCTTTGTACAAAAGACCTTTATCGTATATCTGCTTCAACAACCACCAAACCGTCTCCATGTATTTGGATTCATAGGTGATATATGGATCATCCATATCTACCCAATAACCCATTTTTTGGGTCAAATCATTCCAAATATCTGTGTAACGCATTACCGCTTTTCGGCAGGCCTCATTGTACTCTTCAACAGAGATTTTTTTGCCAATATCCTCTTTGGTAATCCCTAACTCTTTTTCTACACCCAACTCAATTGGAAGACCGTGCGTATCCCAACCAGCTTTTCGTTTTACCTGAAAGCCTTTCATGGTTTTATACCTTGGGAAAATATCTTTGATTGCTCTAGCCAAAACATGGTGCACACCAGGCAAACCGTTTGCAGAAGGTGGTCCTTCAAAAAACACATATGGCTCGCCGTTTTCACGACTAGAAACACTTTTTTCAAATATGTCATGCTTCTCCCAATATTTTAAAATTTCGGAAGCAACATTTGGTAGATTAAGTCCTTTATATTCAGGGAATTTCATGCTCATCAATCCAATTTTCTTATAAGATTGCGAAAATACATATTTTCATGAAAATGATAAGGGTATTTGTCTAAAAATAAAGCAGATAGTATCTCGGCAAAGCTACTTGAATAAAGGCTTTAGAATTTTTTACCGCGAAGTGCAAAGGAAGTTTTCAAAGCCAGCATTTGGAAAAATCGGAAGAACACTTTGTTGTACTCGAAATTAAACAAGCTAGCGATGATGTCGTCTGTGGAAAATCGATTGTGAAAAAACTGAATTCTATTTTCTACTTGTTCGTCGGAATACCTCGAATACATGCGTCTTGCAGATAGTTCGCTCAAACGCCATTTGAATCCCTTTCGTTTCTTCCAAACTTTTTGATAGTCAGAAAAATCAGCAGTACCGTTTGTGATAAATGCATCAATGTACTCACAGGCCAAATCGGCACTTTGCATGGCATAACGAATTCCCTCACCTCCCCTTGGATTAATAGCCGAAATCGCATCACCAACACCAAGCACTCGGTCTTTGTAAAAAACATCGTTTAAACCCGGACTGTATCGAATGATTCCGCCATGCATGTCCATAATTTTATAGTCCTTGGTTCCGAGGTATTCTTCAATGATCTTCTCAGTAATTTTTCGGGTAGTTTTATCGGTATTCTCTTGGTCTTTTGATTTGATATGGGTTTTACCGGCACCTACTTTTAGAATTCGATTCTCCATTGGAAAGATCCAAGAGTAGCCTTTTATCGCCCATTTATGACCCAAAAAGAATAGCAGTTTATCTTTGTATTCGTCATAGATTTCTTGTTCAACCTGAATCTCATATTCCGTACCACTACCCAAGGTCATTTCAGGTTGCTCTTCCTTTTCATCAAACATGACTTTTCGAAGGGGACCAGTCGCATCCACAACCAATTTGGCATGGAAAGAAAGCGTTTCTTTGGTTTTTGAATGAGTCAATTCAACTTCGATTCCATCAGTCGTAACTTCTTTTTTTACGTAACGGTAACCCATCAAAACATCGCCTCCAAATTTTCGAGTTTCCTCTGCTAAAAACTCACGTAATTTTTGGAAATTCAAGACCACTCCCTTGGGCTCAGTACTTTTCCATACATAGCTATTCTTGGTACACTGAATTTCCAAGTCGTTCCAATAGGCACCAACGATTTCATTCGGAAGGTCAAACTCTTCCAAAGGCTCTAAAGTCATACCGGCACTCGAAAAATTATTATCTGCGAAGGAGGCATATTTTTCTACCAATAATACTTGATGACCTCTTTTTGATAAATTTCTAGCGGTTTGTCCGCCTGCGGGCCCACCTCCGATTACAATAACGTCATAACTCTTTTTCATTTCCATACTCTAAAGAATTTAACTCATTCCACGTTCGCTCTTAATGGTCTCGTAAGCTTTCTGAATGTTCAAAAACTTCTCTTTTGCTCCTTTTTTATGTTCTTCACCTAAATCTTGAATCTTATCTGGGTGGTATTTCTTTGCCATTCTTCGGAAGGCTTTCTTTACCTCACTATCTGTAGCCGACTTTTCAATCTCAAGGATTTTATATGCATTTTCCTTGATGTCATAGAACATGGCTTTTATCGATTCGAAATCACGTTGGTTGATATACAAATACCCAGAAATTCGTTTGATGGTTTCAATTTCTTTGGCGGTCACATAACCATCTGCTTTGGCGATTCCGAAGAGAAAATGAATTAATTGAAGTCGCGAAGCGTGCGACATGTGTTCGCGGATTTGAATACAAACCTGTCTGGTTGAAACGTCCTTTTTTACAATTCCTTTGAAAAGTTTAAAAGCACTATTGGCTCTTTCTCTGCCGTACAAGGAAACAAACTGATTGCGAACATAATCGAGTTCTCGTTGATCAATTCTACCATCGGCTTTGATCACTATGGATGAAAGTACGAGCAAACTGATTTCAAAATCCCCAGAGCTGGTATTGACTCTTCGATTCGTCTTCATTCGTCTTTGGTACTCTCTTCGTTCAAGGTCGATGTCTTTTTCAGAAAAATTATCGACCACACTGCCAATTGCAAATCCAATGGCCGCGCCAATTGGTCCACCTAACGTGAATCCTAATCCTGCACCTAACCATTTGGTAAAACTTCCCATAAAATTGATTTCTCCAAAGATAAAAAATCAAGGTTTTCTGTTCCTTTTTCCCAATTATTATTTTTTCCAATAATGAGATAAGATTTTAATACAAATCTGAGTGACAAGAATTCTATCTATGCCGTATCTTTGTGGCAAAATTTACAATTATGTATCCAGAAGAATTAGTAAAACCAATGAGAGACCAGCTTATTACTGCTGGATTTGATGCTCTATATACAGCTGAAGAGGTTGATGCAGCTTTGGCAAAGGAAGGAACAACGTTAGTAATGGTAAACTCTGTGTGTGGTTGTGCAGCAGGAACTGCAAGACCAGGTGCAATTGCTTCTTTACAAGGAGAAAAAACACCAGACAACTTGACTACTGTATTTGCAGGAGTTGAAAAAGAGTCTACTGCAAAAGCAAGAGAATACATGATTCCTTTTCCTCCTTCTTCGCCAGCGATTGCCTTATTTAAAGATGGGAATCTAGTACACATGTTGGAAAGACATCACATTGAAGGCCGTTCTGCTCAAATGATTGCAGAGAATTTGGCTGAAGCCTATGCTGAATACTGCTAAGGTTTTCAAGAAACTAAACACAAAACCACACGAGCTCGTGTGGTTTTTTTATTTTTAGAAGATGGATAGAGAACGGATCATTGACAAAACCATTCAATTTGTAAAAACCGAATTAGCCAATGCTGAAGGAGGACATGATTGGTTTCACATAGAACGTGTTCACAAGAACGCCTTGTTAATTGCGAAAGGAGAAAATGCCAATGTTTACATTGTGGAACTTGCCGCTTTGTTGCATGATATTGCCGATTCTAAATTTCATAATGGAGATGAGAGCATCGGTCCTCGAAAAGCTGCTAAATTTTTAGAATCGCAATTGGTACCCCAAGACCTAATAGACAAGGTGGTATACATCATACAAAACATGTCTTTTAAAAATTCTTTGGAATCAAAATCAGCCATTCAAAAATCCATTGAATTTCAAATTGTGCAAGATGCCGATCGGTTGGATGCCATTGGAGCCATCGGTATTGCAAGATGTTTTAATTATGGCGGATTTAAAAATCGACCGCTGTATGACCCTGAAATCAAACCGGTTTTGAACTTGGATAAAGAGAGTTACAAAAAATCAACTGCGCCCACCATCAATCACTTTTATGAGAAATTGCTGCTTTTAAAGGATCAAATGAACACGGTAACTGGTCGAAGAATTGCGCAAGAGCGGCATGAATATATGGAGGGATTTCTGAGTCAGTTTTATGCTGAATGGAATGGTCAAAAGTAAGCTCAAAAACGATATTTTTTAGAAACTTCTATTGAAATCACATTACACATATTATACGATTGAATTTCCCTTTGAAGATGTTCTATTAAATGAGTTGATAGGGCTTTATCAAAACCTATTCGAAGATGCTGACGCCCACTTCTTTATGGAGCGAATTCAATCTAAAAAGGAAATCCTGGCCAATTTATGTTATTTCAATAATGCCCTAATAGGTTTTAAAATTGGGTATCGATACAATGAATCTACCTTTTATAGTTGGGTCGGTGGAGTCCGTAAAAATCATAGAGGAAACGGGGTTGGGACCAAGCTTATGGAAATGCAACATCTTGAGGCTAAGAGGAAAGGGTATTCAAAAATGAGAACCAAATCGATGAATCGATTCAAACCAATGATGCAATTAAATCTGAAAAACGGATTTGATATTGTTCAAGTATATACCAATGATTCCAATCAAACAAAAATTGTCTTTGAAAAGGATTTGACTTAGTTTTCCTTCGCGACTTCTAAAGCAGTTATTTTACTTTCCAATACTGCCAATTCATTACCATGTTCAATCATTTCCTCAATGGAAAGATTGGAACTTTTGTTCACCAAATCTGCAATTTTATTGCTCTGGAATTTATAGTACTCCAAGGCTTTGTCTATTTTCTTATCCATGAGATTGAATGATTTCTCTGAGTTCATTTTTGTATTGCGATGCGCTTTTTCCTACCACCTGTTGAAAAGATTTATTGAAATGCGAAAAGTTATTGAATCCGCATTCAAAACTTATCTCAGAAATACTTTTTGAACTCTCAGTTAATAATTTGGTGGCATGTACAATACGGTACTCATTCACCACCTTGGTAAAGGTTTTTCCAGTTGATTTTTTGAAGAATCGGCAAAATGCCGGAACCGTCATGCTTACATGACTTGAAATCTCTTCTAGACTAATGGGTTCGGTAAAATTTGTATTAATATATCGGTAAATTTTTTCGATTCGATCTCTACTTTTCGATTCAGTCTCAATAATGAGCCCGTCTCCATTCAAAAGTGTATAATCATCCGTTAAAGCCAGTTCATGAAGGATTTCAAGTAGTGAAATGACCTTGTAAAACCCATTCAATTCCACCAATCCTTGAATCTTCGGACCAAGCTTTTTCTTAATTCCAACGTTAAATCGGATACCATTTTTAGCTCGTTTAAAGAGAGCCTCAATCTTTTGGGTTTCCGGAATGGAAAAAAACTTGTCTCCCAGAAAATCAGGTAAAAACTGAATCAAGGTCTCTGAACCAGAACTCGTAAGTCGATCTACATAACCTACATGCGGTAAATTAGCACCAATAAGCACCAATTGACTGTTGTTAAAATAGCTCACGTGATTTCCAATCTGTCTTTTTCCTCGGCCTCTATGCACATATACCAGTTCAATTTCTGGATGATGATGCCAAATAGGTTCAGAATTGGGCTCAAAGGTAGTATGCCGCTTTACCAAAAGCGAACTTCCAAAATCTGGATTGATTTTCTCTAAAGTGGGTTTCTTGAGCATTTTTTTTAATTACATCAAAATTACAACACATAGTTACCTGAATAGTTGCAAAGTTAACTCATTTCTATGCTAAATTAACCTTTTGATAAATTTTGATAAATAAAAGAGATAATATAGTAAATAAACTCGATAATCCTTGATACAAAAAGACAGGGAAGCGCCGTAATTTTGTATTAAATTTTTAATGTAATGATTAAAGAAGGAATTTTATTTAACGCAGTGATGATAGGGTTCGGAATCCTATTTCTATCACAATTGGCAATATTAGGCTACTTTATGTTCAAGCCTGATAATCAAAAAAAGAAAAGTATTTAGAGTTTTAATTTATAATTGAGTTTAAAATTTGGGAGCC
>CAYFJL010000112.1:0-8751 GCA_964343335.1 uncultured Polaribacter sp.
TGATAATTACTCATGATACTAGTTGTTTAAATTGACCTACATTATTTTGTTTATAAATTTCTTTTATCTCTTCGATGATGGCAACATCATCAATTGTTGATGGTATTTTATATGTTTCCTCGTCGGAAATATTTCGCAATAGTTTACGCAAAATTTTTCCTGATCTTGTTTTTGGCAAGCGCTTTACGACCAACACCTCTTTGAAAGCGGCTACTGGACCGATTTCATGACGCACCATTTGGATGATTTCTTGGGATAGTGAATTGATATCCAACGAATTATTTTCCTTTAATACCACCAAGCCTAATGGCTTTTGACCTTTCAATTCGCAATGCACTCCGAATACCGCACATTCGGCAACGGAAGGGTGACTTGCCACTACTTCTTCCATTTCGGCTGTTGATAATCGGTGTCCGGCAACATTGATGATATCATCTACCCTACCGGTAATAAATACGTAACCATCTTCATCTTTGTAGCCTCCATCACCCGAAGCATAGTAACCATCAAATTGCTTCAGGTATCCATTTTTAAATCGCTCAGGGTTCCCCCATAAATTCAATAAAGTTCCAGGAGGCAATGGTAATTTTACAGCCACATAACCTTCAGAGTTTGCCGCTTTTTCTTCCCCATTGTCGTCAAGAATTCGGATGTCATATCCACTCACCGGCAAGGCTGCTGAACCAGGCTTTACGGGCTGTAATTCTACCCCCACCATATTGGCCAGCATAGGCCAACCGCTTTCGGTTTGCCACCAATGATCAATTACAGGAATTCCGAGTTTTTCTTCCAACCATTGCAAGGTGGTTACATCACAACGTTCTCCCGCTAAAAATTGATATTTCAAACAGGACAGATCATACTTTTTCATGAATTCTCCCTCAGGATCTTCCTTTTTAATGGCTCTAATAGCGGTAGGAGCTGTAAACATCACTTTTACTTGATGCTCACTGATGACCCTCCAAAAGGTAGAAGCATCTGGTGTATTGATGGGTTTTCCTTCGAATAAAATGGTAGTATTTCTATTGACCAATGGACCATATACGATATAACTGTGCCCAACAACCCAACCAACATCGCTGGCAGCCCAATAGACATCTCCTTCTTCAACTCCATACACCTTTTTCATAGAGTACTTTAATGCGGTTGCATATCCGCCTGTATCCCTTATGATCCCCTTGGGTTTCCCTGTGGTTCCCGAAGTGTAAAGGATGTACAAAGGATGGTTGGATATTACTGAAACTGGAGCAACTGACTCTGAATTATTCAACAAATCCATAAAAGGAATATCGCGTTCATGCAAAGGACAAGGTGCCCCAAACTTTCGATTGTAAAGAATTACGTTTTCTGGCTTGTAGTCACTCAATTCAATTGCTTCATCTACGAAGGGCTTGTACGGAACAATGCGCTTGATTTCAACTCCTGATGAAGCCGTAATAATTGCTTTTGGTTGACAATCATCAATGCGAATGGCCAACTCATGCGGAGCAAAACCACCAAACACGACCGAGTGTGTGACTCCAATGCGCGCACATGCTAGCATGGCAATGATGGCCTGTGGAATCATGGGCATATAAATAATAACGGTATCTCCTTTTGTTAAACCGAGAGAGGCTAATCCGCCAGCAAACTTTGATACATCATTATGCAATTCATTGAAGGTAATATAGCGTTTCTGATTGGTGACTGGTGAATCATAAATGATGGCATTCTGATCTCCAAATCCGTCTTCGATATGCTTATCGATACAGAGGTAACTCATATTTAACCGTCCGTCGGCAAACCACTGCGGATAGTCATACTCATCTTTACCTAAGATATTGTTCGGTTTTGTAAACCAATCGATTTGATTGGCCTGGGCTTCCCAAAAAGCTTCGGGATTTCGAACACTCGCCTGATATTCTTTTTGATACTTCATTTTTTTGATTTTTTTGTTGAAAACAAGCCAAACCAATTGGGATTCAGAAATTTAAGTTTGATCAATGACAATAAAAAAGCCACAAAGCAGAGTCCGAATACAATGGAAAGCAATGGACTTACTTGATAATTGTTATGCTCAAAACTGAATCGAACATACAAGGTCAGCACGACGTATATCGCAATAAAAATATCTGAAGATTTCGGACCTAAACTAAATTTCATGTTGATTGATTTTTGTTGTTATTCAATTAATTGATTGATTTCATTCACCACCTTTCGTATTGAAAAAGGCTTGGTAAGGTATTTGTCCGCGCCCAATGACAATCCCTTTTCTACATCCACTGCTTTGGATTTAGCAGTTAAGAAAACCACCTTTAAACCATCCAATTTCGGATTATTTCTTATCTGTGTTATGGTTTGATATCCGTCTACTTTTGGCATCATGATATCTAGTAAAACCACATGGGGTATTTCATTTTCTAAGATGTTCAAAGCCTCTTGACCATCTCTAGCTATAAACACCTGATAATTTTGCTTTTTAAAAGCATATTCCAAACTCATCACGATGTTTGGTTCATCGTCTACTATTAATATTTTCTTACTCATTGAATGGAATTTTTATGATGACTTCAGCGCCATCGGTATAATTTTTATTGATGAAAATGTCTCCACCATGACTCACCACAATTTGTTTGGATATGGCCAAACCAAGTCCGCTTCCCTGTGGTTTAATAACATTCTGATTTTTTGATTGAAAGAACTTGTCAAATACGAAATCAACATCGGTTTCTTCAAATCCTTTTCCATTATCTCGAACTGAAATTTCGATGCTTTGATTCCCTAATTTGTAATCAATGGAAATAATTCCGTTTTCCGGCTCACAAAACTTCAAAGAATTGTAAATCAAATTGGTAAACACCTGAATCATACGATCTTCATCATACCGGAATTTGATTGGATGCGTATTCTTTGTTTGTATTTCAATATTCTTTTTGGATGCCGCTGGCGCCAAACTTTCCATAACCTTTTCTATGGTTTTGTTGATCAAGTTTAATTGTAAATCAAGCTTCTCTTTTCCTTTGGCTAATTTTTCAAAATCCAAAATATTATGAATCAATCGAGACAATCGTTCTGAATCTTGAAGCATACTGTTTAAAAAACGACTCTTGTCCTCTTCTTCCATATCTGGATTGTACAATAGAATCTCTGTCCCAGCTCTAATTCCCGTTAATGGGGTTTTCAATTCATGTGCTACCGTATCTAAAAACTCATCTTTTTGTTTGTCTTTTTCAAGCAATTCTTCGTTCACCAATTTTAATTGCTTGGCGAGCTTTTTCAATTCCTTGGATTTGTTTTTCATGGCCTTACTTTCTGCAATGGCATCTTTCGATTCTTCTAATATTTTCAATACTTCCACCAAAGTTATCTCTTCCTCCTTTACCACATTTTGGATCAAGATTCGTGCTGATGAAGAACCGATACTACCGGTAAGAACCTGCTCTGAAAAATGAATCATTTTGGCATCGGCAAACTTGGGCTCTTCTTTGATATCATATTTTGTATAGAAAGCTGCCAAGGCCTTTCTGGTTCTATCGCGACCTAAAAAACGAACAAGTATATCCTTAATATCTTCCACATAGGCTTCACCCTTCCACACATAAGCTTCTTCTTGAAGGGAGGTATAATTCTTACTTTCCACAAACATCTCTGCATAGTTTCTTTCTCTATAGTTTCCTTTGGTATTCAAAGAAAAATAGATGTAACAAACGGTGTTGAGGGAAATACTCCAAAAGAATGCATGCTCAGCTGGTGAAAGAAAATCGATTCCGAATAGGGAATGCGGACTTAAAAACTGAATGTCAAAAATTCCTTTTTGCGTAAAAGTAGCATCACCTGTTAAAGCCTCAATCGTAAAGGGTAAGATTAGTGTGTAAAAGGTAATTCCCAAACCGACAAGCAATCCAGAAATGGCACCCTTTGATGATCCTCGATTCCAAAAAAGACCAATAAAAAACGAAGGAGCCAATTGTGCCACAATGACAAAGGAGATCAATCCGATAGAATATAAACTCAGCTCCACGGAGAAATTGTAATAGAAAAAATAAGCAAGAACAATAATGAAGAAGATTGAAACTCTTCTAATATTCTTGATGTATTTTGAATTTTTTAGCGACTCGTTTCGTTTGAAGTTTTTCAAATACCCATACGGAATAATTAAGTTGTTACTTACCATGATGGACAATGCGAAAGTAGAAACCACAACCATTGAAATCACGGCCGATAGGCCGCCTAAGAAAACCAATAAAGCTAAGAAGCTATTGCCATTTTTCAGCGGAAGAAATAGTGTGTAATATTCGGAGTTTACTGCATTTCCGAACTGTAATTTTCCTGCCCATGCAATGAAAATTACAAAGATATTGAAGAGTAACAGGTACAAGGGAAATAACCAAATGGCAGTCTTCACATCCTTCATCCGATTGCTTTCCAATACGCCCATTTGAAATTGCCTGGGCAATAAGAAAATAGCAATGAAAGACAACATGATGGTAAAGAACCAGTTAAAGCCTTGTTCTAATCCTTTAATTTGAACAAGATTGGAAAAATTATCTACCAAACTTGCTTTGGCAACGATGTCTTGCATGCCGTCAAACAGGTAGTAAGTGATATACACACCAACGATAAGGAAAAACAACAATTTTAATAAGGATTCAAAGGCTACGGTTACCACAATTCCTCTGTGTTTTTTAGAGGCATCAGTAGTTTGGGTTCCGAAAAAGGCAGCAAAAATGGCCAATAACAAAGCGATGTAAAACGTAGCATCCTCGTAAATAGCAATGGAAGCCTCCTCTCTGGAAGTCATGATCTCAAAGGTTTCAGAAACTGCCTTTAATTGTAAAGAGATGTAGGGTAAAATAGCGATGAGGCAAACCACCGTCACGAGCGCACCCAAAAATCGATTCTTACCATAACGCAAGGAAATAAAATCGGCCAAAGATGATATTTTATGCTGCTTGGCAATTCGGATTACTTTTCGCAAGACTATAATCCAGATGGGAACCGCAATAATAGGTCCGAGGTAGATGGTTAAAAAACTCACGCCTGTATTGGCAGCTACACCAACACTTCCGTAGTAAGTCCAAGCCGAACAGTATACGGCCAATGATAAAACATAAACATACGGACTATTCACCAATTTCGATTTGGATTGGCGTTCTGTGTAGAAAGCAATCCCGAATAGAATCGCTAGGTAGAAAACAATAATAAGGATCAGTACTAAACTACTCATGGAACTTATTAATTACATAAAATGAAATACCAATACTTACCACGCAAATCAAAAAAACAACCATGTAAAAAACAGGAATTCCAAATATTAAATTTGGATTCGAGTAGGACAATACAAAGGGAATATTAAATAGAAGTAATAGTCCTATAGATAATAATACCAGTTTTTGTTCGTGTCTTTTTTTCATAATTATTTTAAAAGAAATAAAACAGTGCCCAAGATGAGCACTGTTTATCAACCAAAATGTTAATGACTAGATGCTTCACCAGCTCCAGACGGAATACGAATATTCTCTACAATTTCTTGTACATCTTGAGGTGGTTCTGCTGTTAGTCTAGAAACTACAAGTGATACAACAACATTCACCAACATTGCTATCGTACCAAATCCTTCAGGAGAGGTTCCGAACCACCATTCGCTTTTTGGTAATGGATCGAAAGTTCCTATCAAGCCAGTTTTGTATCGGATCATGTAGAATAACATCAATGTAATTCCTACAATCATTCCCGAAACTGCACCTTGCTTGTTCATTCGTTTGTCAAATATTCCTAAAATAATAGCTGGGAAGAAGGATGCCGCTGCAAGACCAAAGGCCAAAGCGACCACGGCGGCGACAAATCCCGGCGGATAAATACCGAATAATCCAGCAATTACAATCGCAACTAAGATTGAGATTCGTGCCCACATTAATTCAGCCTTCTCAGAAATATCTGGTTTGATTTGTTTTTTAATTAAATCGTGTGAAATTGAAGTTGAAATTACCAATAGTAATCCCGCTGCAGTTGATAAAGCCGCTGCTAATCCACCGGCTGCAACCAAGGCAATTACCCAGTTTGGCAATCCTGCAATCTCTGGATTTGCCAATACCATAATATCTCGATCAACATAAAGCTCATTGGCAGAAGCACTCGCATTTGAAATAGTTCTTTCACCGTGCAACCCGCGATCCGCAGTAAATACTGGTTTTTTCCCGTTAATAGCAGATCCTGCTACATATTGAATTTTACCGTCACCGTTTTTGTCGGTCCAAGATAGTAATCCAGTATCCTCCCAGTTTTTAAACCATTCAGGAATTTCTGAATATGACTTATCACTTACGGTTTCAATCAAGTTCGTTCTTGAAAAAACAGCAATAGCAGGCGCTGTGGTGTACAGAATTGCAATCAACAGCAAAGCATATCCTGCAGATTTTCTAGCATCTTTTACTTTAGGAACTGTAAAGAATCTTACAATTACGTGAGGAAGACCTGCTGTACCAACCATTAAGGCTAAGGTAATTGCAAATACATCCCAGGTTGATTTTGAACCATTGGTATATTCATTAAACCCTAGTTGTGTATGAAGGGCATCTAATTTATCCAGCAAAAAGGTTCCGTCTTCTACCGTACCTCCCATTCCAATTTGCGGAATGATATTTCCTGTCATTTGCATTGAAATGAAGAATGCAGGTACCATAAAAGCAAAGATCAATACACAGTATTGTGCTACCTGAGTATAGGTAATTCCCTTCATTCCGCCTAAGAAGGCGAACACGCAAACCACTGCCATACCGATGATCACACCAGTTACAATATCCACCTGCAGGAATTGTGAGAAAACGATTCCTACTCCACGCATTTGTCCGGCTACATATGTAAAAGATACAATTAACGCACAGATCACGGCCACCGTTCTTGCAGAGTTCGAATAGTAACGATCACCAATAAAATCAGGTACCGTAAATTTCCCGAATTTCCTTAAGTAGGGAGCCAAGAGAAGGGCCAGCAATACATATCCACCGGTCCAACCCATTAGGTAAACAGATCCGTCGTATCCGGCAAAAGAAATAATCCCTGCCATAGAAATAAAGGAAGCGGCACTCATCCAATCAGCGGCGGTTGCCATTCCATTTGCCAAAGGAGAAACGCCTCCTCCAGCAACATAAAAGTCTTTTGTAGATCCTGCCTTCGCCCAAATCGCAATTCCGAAGTATAGTGCAAAGGTGACACCTACAATTATCCAAGTCCAAGTTTGTACACTCATAATAATAGTATTTTATGATTACTCGTCGTAACCGTATTTTTTATCCAATTTGTTCATTAATCGTACGTACACAAAAATCAAGACTACGAATACATAAATTGATCCTTGCTGTGCAAACCAGAAACCTAGTTTAAATCCTCCCAATCGAAATTGGTTTAGTTCTTCTCTAAATAATATACCTGCGCAATAGGAAACCAAGAACCAAATTCCGAGTAGAATAAGAAGGTATCTTAGATTTTCTTTCCAATACGCTTTAGCGTTTTCTCTATCTGACATAAGTTGAAAGTTTTATAAGTAAATCATTGCTTGTACGGTAAACACGCCTGTGCTGCTTGCTTGTCCTACTTTCGAATTGGTGTATTCAAAAGACAATTTAGAATGGTGTCCCGTTTGATAAATGTTGGCTCCAATACCAAATCTTGTAGCGTTATCGTTGATGGCATCAATGGATCGGTGCTGATACGACAAATAGGGTTGGAATCTCATGTTCGCATTGTCACCAGAAAACAGGTAACCGACATGCGAATACAGCATGTTTCCTGAGGCATAAGGGCCAAAATTATAATTGGTTCCGTAGTCATTGCTTTGATAAACAAGATAAGCCGTCACCGCTGCATTATCGCCTCCTACAGGTGCGTCATAAAAAGCATCCACTGCAAAGATGTTTACATCTTCACCTTGCCCAGCAGCATTTACTGCTCCGTTTGGATGCGAGAAGAAACCTGCACCAACGTTGAAGACTTCTTTGCTACCAAGGTAGGTTCCTACTTTGTAGGGAAGGAAATTTGATTCCTGATCTAAAAAGTTGAAATCGAAGTATCCCTGAAATACTTTTCCGGCATCTCTTGAACCCAACAAACGACGACCACCATAAACCGTTGCATTGCTGGCTACGGGATCTCTAGTATCTAAAGTACCTGTTCCGGCTTCATTTAAGGCCAAACGATATTGGAATTTTCCCACTTTTCCTTTGGCATAAACACCAATATGTCTGGCAAATTGATCCGACAGACCGAGATTTGCCCATGATTGACGGTTGTTATCCAAAGTCATCATGTTTAAGGTACTTTGGTTGGTCAACCTCGAAATTCCGTTCCAGTAATGCAAACCGGCACCAACATTTAGGTTATCAGATACTTTCCATTCTCCCCAAAAATCATGGAAGAATAGTTGAGATCGATCGCCTGTACCAATCGGTGATGTGTTGTTACCATTTAGGCTGTTCAAACCTAAATGGGTTAGGATTAAGAATTTTTTGTTAAGCTGTGTAAAAGTTAAGATCCTTGCTCTTCGAACACTAAAGGCTAACTTTTCTGTAGTTGGCCCCACATTATCATTGTGTTGCGCCCAAAATTGTCCCCATGCAATAATCCGCATGTACTTAGAACCGTCTTCATTGAACTTAATCTTATAGCCGCCTGTATATTCCGTAGAACCTTGGCTAAAAGAAAAAGAACTGTAAAGGAAGAGTCCTAATGTGAATAGAATTAGTTTTCTCATAAGTTTTTAATTGATTGATTGAG
>CAYFJL010000113.1:0-8741 GCA_964343335.1 uncultured Polaribacter sp.
GTTTCTGCCGCAATTCTTATTTTTGAAGCGAAAAGACAACGAAATTTTAAATAATACATGAAAACATTAGGCATAGACATTGGCGGTTCGGGAATAAAAGGGGCCATTGTAGACACTGAAACTGGCGAATTATTAACTGAAAGACACCGAATTCCGACTCCACAACCTTCAACTCCTGAGGCGGTTGCCAAAGTGGTGAAACAAATGGTAGACCATTTTGAATGGACAGAAGCGGTAGGTTGTAGTTTTCCAACCACTATTGTGAATGGTCAATGTATCCATACTGGAAACTTAAGCAAAGAATGGCTTCATGTAAAAGTGAATAAGCTTTTTCGTAAAGAATGCAAAGTCCCTTTTTATGTAAGTAATGATGCAGATTTAGCTGGAGTCGCAGAAATGAGTTTGGGTGCTGGTAAGGGCGAAAAAGGTGTGGCTATCGTTATCACGATTGGAACCGGAATTGGTTCTGGACTTTTTTACAAAGGCAAACTCATTCCGAATCTTGAAATCGGAAAACTTTTGCATACCAATGGAGAAATCATCGAATATTACACCGCGGATTCCATAAGAAAGAAAGAAAAATTAAGCTTAAAAGAATGGGCAATTCGTTTTGATTCATTGTTAGCCTACGCAAAACTTGTTTTTTCACCTAGTTTAATTGTATTGGGAGGCGGAATTAGTAAGAAGTATGATTCCTTCGAAAAGTATCTCAAAACTGACGTTAAAGTGAAAGTAGCACAGTTTCGAAATAATGCCGGAATCATTGGAGCTGCCATGTATGCTCAAAAAAACATGAAATAATCAATGACATCAGAAAGTGTTTTTTACCTGATCATCATTATTGTTTCCATTAACTTTCTATTTGATCGCTTGCTCCATCGTCTCAATGTATCTCGGTTTAATGAGCAATTACCTGAGGAATTGAGCGATATCTACGAAAAGGAAGCTTATCAAAAATCCCAAGCCTACAAAAAAACAAACGCTAAATTTTCATCACTCACAGCGACATTTTCATTCTTAATAACCATTAGCTTTTTATTATTTGATGGATTTAAATATGTTGATGGGTTCGTTAGACAGGTATCTTCGAATTCGATTGTAATTACATTGGTGTTCTTCGGAATCATCATGATTGGTTTAGACATCTTAACAACACCTTTCTCCTACTACCGAACCTTTGTTATAGAGGAAAAATTCGGCTTCAATAAATCAACCAAAAAAACCTTTTGGCTCGATAACTTGAAAGGTTGGTTAATGACCATCGTTATTGGAGGAATTATACTGGGATTAATTACTTGGTTCTATGAACGAACTACCACAAATTTTTGGATTTATACTTGGCTACTGATAACTGTCTTCTCTGTGTTTATGAACTTTTTTTACGCGAAGCTTATTGTTCCAATTTTCAACAAACAAAAGCCTTTAGAAAATGGTTCACTAAAGAACGCCATCCAAAGTTATGCGAGTAAAGTCGGATTTAAACTCGATAATGTTTTTGTGATTGACGGTTCTAAAAGATCTACCAAGGCCAATGCCTATTTTTCTGGATTCGGATCCCAGAAAAGAATCACCTTATATGATACGCTCATCAATGATTTAGAAGAAGAGGAAATCGTTGCTGTATTGGCCCATGAGGTAGGTCATTACAAAAGGAAGCATATCATTTATAATTTGATTCTTTCAACCGCACTAACAGGATTAACGCTTTATATTTTATCCTTAACGGTAAGCTCGCCACTACTTTCAAGTGCCCTTGGTGTGGAAACAGTTAGCTTTCATATCGGATTAATTGCCTTCGGAATTTTGTATTCTCCGATTTCAGAAATTACAGGACTCTTTATGAACATTTTGTCGAGGAAATTTGAGTACGAAGCGGATGATTTTGCCAAGGAAACTTTCAATGAAAAACCATTGATAAGTTCTTTAAAAAAGCTATCCAAAAATAGTTTGAGTAATCTAACGCCTCATCCAGCTTATGTATTTGTAAATTACTCACATCCAACCCTCTATAGCAGAATATTGAATTTAACTAAGTAATACCGTGATGGATTTTATCAACATAGGTATTAGTGGATTCTTAATCTTGTTGGCCTTGCTTTTGAAATGGAATCCGAATCTTATTGCAGGATACAAATACCTTCCAGAAAAAAAGAAACAACAATTCCCAATTAACCTTATGGCACTCGGATTCATTCTTCTTGGCATTGTGAATTTGGTGATTTATTTCCTGTTATCTAATTCAACCTATCATAAATATGCCAGTTGGAGTTTTCTTTTTGTGATTTCCGTGGGAACCGTTATTCTAAGCTGGGTGATGCAACAGAAATTAAAATAGGAATTTAGTTAATTCGAATTCCCTTGTTAATTAAAAGTGTAATCCTTAACTTCACTTTACAATAGGAGAAACCCCTGATATGCAATATACCGCGACCATAGAAGAAGAAAACAAGGAGATAGCAAATCGCTACAAAGACCTCCTGAAAGGAACCTATGAGGTATTGACAAAGGAAGATAAGAATTTAATTCGTAAAGCCTTTGAAGTAGCTGTTGACGCTCACTCAGAACAACGCAGAAAGACTGGGGAACCTTACATTTTTCATCCTATTGCCGTCGCAAAAATAGTGGCCAATGAAATTGGCTTAGGGGCTGTTTCTATTGCTTCTGCCCTTCTCCATGATGTGGTTGAAGATACGTCTTATACCATCGATGATATGGAGCAACTCTTTGGTGAGAAAATTGCCAAGATTGTGAGCGGACTCACCAAAATCTCCAAACTAAACAAGGAATCCAACGCTTCCATACAGGCTGAGAACTTCCGTAAGATGTTGTTGACGCTTCATGACGATGTACGGGTGATTTTGATAAAAATTGCAGATCGTTTGCACAACATGCAGACCATGAATGCAATGCCAGAGCACAAGCAATTAAAAATTTCCTCTGAAACCCTGTACATCTATGCACCGTTAGCTCATCGTTTGGGGTTGTACAACATCAAAACCGAATTAGAGGATCTAGGGTTAAAATATACAGAACCAGAAGTTTATAACGATATTCTTCAGAAAATTGAAGAAAGTCACAAAGAGAAAGATGAATACTTAGAACGATTTACAGCCATTTTGAAGAAGGGCCTAGATAAAGAAAATATCAAATGTGAAATCAAAGGTAGATTCAAATCCATCTTCTCCATTCGCTCGAAAATGCGCAAGCAAAATGTCACCTTCGAAGAAGTGTATGACAAGTTTGCCATTCGAATCATTTACAATCCGAAGAAACAAGACGAAAAATTTGAAGCTTGGAAGATCTACTCCATCGTAACCGATTATTTCAAACCCAATCCTTCGCGCTTACGAGATTGGATTTCACAGCCGAAATCAACAGGCTATGAAGCGTTGCACATCACCGTTATTGGACCTGATGGAAAATGGGTAGAAGTTCAAATTAGATCGGAGCGGATGAATGAGATCGCCGAAAAAGGATATGCTGCCCATGTGAAGTATAAACAGGGTGAAGACAATGAAAGCGGACTCGAAACTTGGTTGAACCGATTAAAAGAAACCTTGGAAAGTCAGAATTCAAATGCAGTGGATTTTGTGGAAGATTTTAAGCTAAACCTTTATGCCAAAGAGATTTTCGTATTTACGCCACTTGGAGATATCAAATCTTTACCAAAAGGAGCCTCTGCTTTAGATTTTGCGTTTTCGATTCATACTGATGTTGGTCTAAAATGTAGGGGTGCAAAAGTGAATGGTAAATTGGTGCCTTTAAGCTTTCAATTGAAGTCGGGTGATCAAGTGGAAGTGATTACCAGTAATGCCAACAAACCGAATTCAAGGTGGTTGGATTTTGTAATCACGGCAAGAGCAAAAACAAAAATCAAGGCTGCTCTTAGAGAAGAAGAGAAACTAATTGCAGAGGAAGGAAAAGCAATTCTACAAAGAAAGCTTCGACACCTTAAAATTACCTTTAATGAAAAGATTGTCAACGAATTGGTGAACTATTTTCATTTGAAAACTAGTTTTGATCTATTCTATCGAATGGGCAATGGTGCCATAGACAACAAGCAACTGAAATCATTCGTAACCCAAAGAAATAGTCGAATTCTAAACTTCTTCAAAACCAAACTTCGTAGGGGCCCTTCAAAAGAATTTGTAAACACAGAAGAAGTAACCACCAAATATGATTCTTTGGTATTTGGCACAGATGAAGAGCGATTGGATTATAAATTATCAAAATGTTGCAACCCCATTGCAGGTGATAAAGTATTCGGGTTTTTAACTATCAATGACGGAATAAAAGTGCATAAGATCAATTGTCCAAATGCCATCTCCTTGCAATCGAACTACGCCTACCGAATTTTAAAGGCCAAATGGATTGATTCTACCAAACAAGATTTCAAAGTAATTTTAAACGTAAGTGGGGTTGATAAATCGGGAATTGTAAATCAATTAACCCGAATTATTTCTAATTACAAACAGGTTTTCATCCACAGTATTAACATTGCAGGAAATGAAGGGGTATTTGAAGGTAAAATTTCACTCAGCGTCCAGAACAGTTCACAACTTAATCGACTGATTAACAGCGTTAGAAAAATTGAAGGTGTGGAAAAGGTAGAACGTGTGAATACTTTGTAAATATCTTTTTTTCGGAGTTTTATTTAAAGAAGAAATAACTGTAAATTTGTAGGAAATTTAGAGCGTCAAGTATGAGTACTTTATTAGAGAATCAGGAAATTGTTAAGAACGTGTTTACTCAGTATTTAGAGGAGAATAAACACAGAAAAACTCCTGAACGATATGCGATACTTCAAGAAATTTACGACGCCGAAGAGCATTTTGATGTAGAATCATTGTACATCAAGATGAAAAACAAAAACTACCGAGTGAGTCGTGCGACTTTATACAACACTATTGATCTTCTTTTAGATTGTGGTTTGGTTAGAAAACATCAATTTGATGGAGATTCCATGGCACGTTACGAAAAAAGTTACTTCGACAAGAATCACGATCATGTCATCTTTACAGATTCAGGAGAAGTAAAAGAATTTTGTGATCCGAGAATTCAAACCATCAAAAAAACCATCGAAGAAATTTTTGATATTGAAATTCACAACCACTCGCTCTATTTCTACGGAACCAAAAAGAAAACAGACTAATTTCAAGAACGACATTTAATGGCAGTAAATTTATTACTCGGATTGCAATGGGGAGATGAAGGCAAAGGTAAAATTGTTGATGTCCTCACCAAAAACTATGATATTATTGCAAGATTTCAAGGGGGACCAAATGCGGGTCATACCCTTATTTTTGATGGCAATAAACATGTATTACACACCATCCCTTCCGGAATTTTTCATGAAAACACCAAAAATGTTGTTGGAAATGGAGTTGTGATTGATCCGGTGATTTTCAAAAAAGAATTGGAAAATTTAGATGTACACAACGTCAATTACACCGACAAGCTTTTAATTTCTAGAAAGGCACACATCATTTTACCTACTCACAGATTGTTAGATGCCGCCTCTGAGACATCAAAAGGAAAGGCCAAAATTGGCTCTACTTTAAAAGGAATAGGTCCTACTTACATGGACAAAACAGGTAGAAATGGGATGCGTGTTGGTGATTTGGAATTAGAGAATTGGAAAGATAAATACAATGCCCTAACCGCGAAGCACATCAAAATGCTCGACTTCTTTGATGTACAGATCGATTATAACTTAGAGGAATTAGAAGCTGAATTTTGTGAAGGAATCGATAAACTAAAAACCTTAGCATTCATTGATAGTGAAGAATACCTAAACAATGCTATCAAAGAAAACAAAACTATTCTGGCAGAAGGCGCACAAGGATCTTTGTTAGATATTGATTTCGGAACTTACCCGTTTGTGACTTCTTCAAATACCACCGCAGCAGGAGCTTGTACCGGATTGGGAATTGCACCAAATAGAATCGGTGATGTATTCGGAATTTTTAAAGCCTATACCACCCGCGTGGGTTCAGGACCATTTCCAACCGAATTGTTTGATGAAGATGGAGAAACCATGGGACGCGTAGGTCATGAATTCGGAGCGACTACGGGTAGACCCAGAAGATGTGGATGGTTGGACTTAGTGGCCTTGAAATATGCCATTCAGGTAAATGGCGTAACACAACTCATGATGATGAAAGCTGACGTATTGTCTGGCTTTAGCAAGATCAAAGTTTGTACCTCATACAATTACAAAGGTGAAGAAATAGCACACCTTCCTTACAATATTGAACCAGAAAATGTAAGTGTGAACTATACAGAGTTTAAAGGATGGAAGGCCGATTTAACAAAAATGACTTCGAAAGAGGAATTGCCTGAAAATCTCATGCAGTACATCGAATTTATTGAAAAAGAAACGGGTGTACCTGTGAAGATTGTTTCTGTCGGACCTGATAGAAAACAAACCATCCTTAGATAGTTTTAATCAAACCTTAAGAATCTTGAAAAAAGCTTTTCTTTATTTTTGGAAGAAATCAAAAGTAGTGAGAGGCTTTTTTATTGGCATTTTTTTATTGTCCATCGCTTTTAGTAGCCATGCCCAAGACAAAAAGATCAAATACGAATCTGAGTTCCAAGAGGTAGATGAAAAGAAGTTCCCAGGTGCCACAATTTTACTGGGGAATGTTCGCATGTTCCATGAAGGAGCAACTTTGACTTGTCAACAGGCCTTGTATTTTAAAAAGCAAAATTTCTTCAAAGCCATCGGACGAGTTGTGATGGTGCAAGGTGATACCATACGACAAACTAGTGATTATGCTGATTATGATGCCAATACCAAACAAGCCTTGTCTTGGGGAAATGTTGTATTGAAAGACCCTTCGATGACGCTGACGACGGATACGTTACAATTTGATCGTATCAATCAGAAATTATATTACCAGTCCTACGGAACCATCCGTGATGAAACCAATACCTTAAATAGTAAAATTGGTAATTACTATCTTGAAAACAAAAAGTTCACAGCCACGACCAAAGTTACTGTTCTAAACCCAGAACACAATTTGGAATCGAATTATCTCGATTATTATACAGACACTGGTCTTGCTTATTTATACGGCCCTTCAACCATTACCAACAAACAGAATCGGAATAAAATTTACTGTGAACGCGGTTTCTACAATACGAAAACAGACATCTCGCACTTCGTAAAAAATGCAAAACTGTATTTGAAAGAACGAACCATTGAAGGAGACAGTTTGTATTATGATAAAAACCGGGGATTTGCTTCCGCCACCAACAATATCGAAGTAATTGATACCATTCAGAACTTTATCACCAGGGGAAATTATGCCGAAGTGTTTGAAGAAAAAGACTCACTGTTTATTGTAAAACGAGCCGTAGCCATTTCTATCATTGATAAAGACTCTATGTTTGTGCATGGAGATACCCTCTTGGTGACAGGTAAATCGGAAGAGCGGATCATTCGAACTTACCACAACGTAAAGATTTTCAAATCAGATTTACAAGGTAAATGTGACTCCATCCATACCAATGAAGCAACAGGATTGACTCGTATGTTTCGCAATCCGGTACTATGGTCAGAAGAAAATCAAATTACAGGAGATACCATTCACTTAATTTCGGATGTTGAAACCGAAAAATTAGACTCCTTAAAAGTATTAAACAATGCTTTTATCATTTCTAAGGATTCTTTGGATGAGAATAATTATAATCAAATTAAAGGGCGTAACATGTTCGGTAAATTTGAGAAGAATAAATTACGGTTCCTATTAGTAAAGGGAAATGCAGAATCTGTTTATTACAATCGAAATGAAGAAACAGATGAACTTGAGACAATTACCAAGGAAATTTCAAGTAATATCGAATTTACCCTCAACGATGGTGAAATTGAAACCATCAAGTATTTGAAAAAATCAGATGGAAAGACCTACCCTCCTTCCATGCTTCCTGAAGACATCAAACGGTTAAAAGGTTTTATTTGGCGAGAGAATGAACAGCCAAAAACGAAGGAAGATATCTTCAAAAAGGATTCTAATCCGAATCCAGAAAAACCTAAGACTCCTAAAAAACCAAATGATCAAAAGGCCATTCTTGATGACAAATTGTTCGTCCCAAAAGGAGCTAAAAAACAACTAAAACTTCCTAATGGAGCTAAAAAATGATTTTTTTAGGCATCAAGGACAGACCACACCTTATCCTTTAGCATTAGAGATTTCTCATGCAAAGGGAAGTTATATCTACGATACTTCTGGAAAAAAATATTTGGATTTTGTCGCAGGAGTTTCCGCAAACAGTTTGGGACATAGCCATCCAGTAGTTGAAAAAGCAATTATTGATCAACTACAGAAACACACCCATGTGATGGTCTATGGGGAGTTTATCCAGAAACCTCAGGTGGAATTGTGTAAGCTTTTAGCCACTACCCTGCCAGAATCATTGTCGAGTATTTATCTCACCAATTCCGGCACCGAAGCTACGGAAGGTGCTTTAAAACTTGCCAAAAGAGCGACGGGAAGAACGGAAATTATTAGTGCCAAGAATTCCTATCATGGAAACACACAAGGTGCTATGAGTGTTTCTGGAGCAGAACAACAGAACAGAGCCTTTCGACCATTGATTCCTGGTGTCAAGTTCATTGCCTTTAATTGTGAATACTGTCTAAATCAAATCACCCATAAAACCGCAGCAGTAATTTTAGAAACCATTCAAGGTGGTGCCGGATTTATCGAACCTACCAATGACTATTTGAAAAATGT
>CAYFJL010000114.1:0-8725 GCA_964343335.1 uncultured Polaribacter sp.
ATGGCAATATTTCTAATAGACTGCATGAACTTCTGCTTAAATTTCGTGCAAAAGTAGTTTATAATTTAAGATATCAAGGTAGTTTCTACTGAAAATCTTCTTTCGGATCATCTTGAAAGGCAGACGGTAAGATATCCGGAATCAGTTTAATAAGTAATGGCAACAACAATGCACCACCAGGAAGTAGGAAGACCGCAAGAGCAGGAATCGCCTTACAAATGTCAAGCAATTGAATCTTTATCAATTCCTTTTCTTCAGCATTCAAAGAGGAATGCGTGGCCTTTTTAATGAGACGCACGGCTTCTTTGCTTTGCTTTAATTCTTGAGCTAGGCGCTTTCGGTTTTTGACAAGTAGTAAGCGTATTTCTTCTACTTTGGCATTCATTGATTAGAGCTTTCTTCGTTTCCTTTCTGTTTTCAATAGGTTCAATTCCCTACTTGTTTGTCCGGCAACAGATGTATTTTCTTCAGCTCTACGAATCAAATACGGCATAACATCTCTCACAGGACCGAAAGGTAGGTATTTTGCAACATTATAGCCTTCTTTTGCCAAATTATAACTGATGTGGTCACTCATTCCGAATAATTGTCCGAACCACATGCGAGTATCGGTCTTATCAATTTTATATTTATCAGCAAGCTCCATCAATAAATAGGAACTATTTTCATTATGAGTTCCTGCAAAAACGGCCATTTTAGGTTGCTCCATCATGTAGTTGATGGCAGCATCGTAGTTTTCATCGGTGGCTTGTTTGTCCTTACAAATCGGCGATGGATAACCCATTTCAGCGGCACGCTCTCTTTCTTTCTCCATGTAAGCCCCACGAACAACCTTCATCCCGATGTAGAAATCTTTCTCATTTGCCTTGGCTTTTAATTTCTTGAGGTAATCCAAACGATCATGGCGGTACATTTGAAGCGTATTGAAAATGATGGCTTTATCTTTATTATACATTTCCATTAAGTCCTCAATAAGCCAATCAGCAGCATCTTGCATCCAACTCTCTTCAGCATCAATCAAGACAGGCACGTCTTTTTTCTTAGCTAGATTACAAACTTTGTGGAAACGAGCTACTACTCTTTTCCATTCTTCTTGTTCATCATCATTCAATTCTTTTCCTTCAGAAATTTTCTGATACAAGGCAAAACGACCAAATCCGGTTGGTTTAAATACTGCAAAGGGAATGGAATCTTTCTCTGCACAGAAATGAATCACCTCAAGCGTTTTGTTGAGCGCATGATCAAAACTTTCCTCTTCTTCTTTTCCTTCCACAGAATAATCAAGGATGCTATGTACATTTCCATTGTCATACATGTTATTGATGATCGGAATGCAATCTTCCTCGGTAACTCCACCACAAAAATGATCGAAAACCGTAGAACGAATCAATCCTTCAACAGGCAAATGCGCCTTCAAAGCAAAATTAGTGACCGCAGTTCCTATGCGCACCATAGGTTCATTTTGGATCATTCTAAACAAAAAATAAGCTCTTTCTAACTGGGAATCAGACTTTAATGCAAATGCCGTTTCTGTGTTGTCAAATAATTTCATTTTCTACGTATTTCAAAGCAAAGATAAGTAAATAGACACATTAGTTTTTTTAAAAAAAATGCAGTTATTTTGGTAAATATAAATTTTTGAATGACCGCCATAAAAGCCGCCACCTATACCGTTGAATTTGGATTCGATGCCTATCAATCCATGAATGAGATCATCGTGAAGAATGATTACTCCAAGCTGTTCATTTTGGTTGATGAAAATACTTTTGAATTTTGTTATCCGAGGTTCATTACAAAGTTAGAGGCAAACATTCCGATTGAAGTCATAGAAATTGATCCGGGTGAGGAATTCAAAAATATAGACACCTGTATTGGGGTGTGGAATGCCATTACCGAACTAGGCGGCGATAGAAAAAGCCTTTTGCTTACTTTGGGTGGTGGTGTGATTACCGATTTAGGCGGATTTGTCGCTTCTTGTTTTAAAAGGGGTATCGACTTTATCAATATCCCAACGACGCTACTCGCAATGGTAGATGCCTCTGTTGGCGGAAAAACTGGAGTAGATCTAGTGGTTTTAAAAAATCAAATTGGGGTTTTTGCTAATCCGCAACTAGTAATTATCGATCAGAAGTATTTAAAAACGCTCAATGAACGAGATTTCACCTCAGGTTTAGCTGAAGTAATCAAGTACGCTTTGACCTACGATACTTCTTTATTAGATGCAGTTCAAAATCTTGATGATTCCAATTTAGAGGAGGTTATTTACAAATCCATCAACATTAAGAATGAGGTTGTGCTTGAAGACCCTAAAGAAGGTCATTTGCGTAAGGTATTGAACTATGGCCACACCATTGGTCATGCCATCGAATCCTTTTACCTTGAAGCTGAGGACAAAGAAAATTTAACTCATGGTGAAGCCATCGCTATTGGGATGATATGCGAGGCCTATTTATCACACAAAGTTTTGAATATGCCTTTGAAGGTGGCCGAACAAATTAAAGCCTCCATCCTAAAGATTTTCAAAAAGATTTCCTTGAAAGAAAAAGATTTTGAAGACATCCTATCCCTACTTAAGCATGACAAAAAGAATAAAAAAGGTCAGACAAACTTTGTGCTTTTGAACAATTTGGAAAGCTTTGAAATTGATTGTCAGGCAACAACAGAAATCATTAAAGAAAGTCTTCAGTTCTACAACGTATAAAGGGTTTTATCGTAAATTCTTAGTGTTAAAAAATCCTTAAAAAGATAGTATTCCTTTTTTCAAATGATAGTATTACTATTATATTTGCGGTATAATAAGTAAGAAGCAAGTGAAAGAGTTATTATCCGTATTAAAAATTTCTGTCCCTTCTAAAATTTATATCAAAGATCCAGAAACTTCTGAATTAGGGAAGAAAATCATCAAGCATAGTATTTTATTGCTACAAGAAATTGGTTTTGAAAACTTTACCTTTAAAAAACTAGGTTCAAAAATTGGTTCGAATGAAAGTTCCATTTACCGATATTTTGAAAGCAAACACAAACTACTTTTATACCTAACATCTTGGTATTGGGCTTGGTTGGAGTATCAATTGGTGATTGAAACCTTTAGTATTTCTGACAAACAAAACAAATTGGAAAAGGCTATTGAAGTGGTTACTAGAGAAACCAAAGAAGATAGCAAGTACTCGCACATCAATGAGGTGATTCTTTACAAGATTATCGTAAATGAAAGCTCTAAATCCTTCTTAACCAAAGAGGTAGATGTTGAAAACAAAGAAGGCTATTTTGAAATCTACAAGCGTTTGGTAACCCGTTTGCAGCAAATCATTAGCGAAGCGAAGCCCGATTACAAATATGGATTCAGCTTGGCGAGTACCATCATTGAAGGTGCACTTCATCAGTGTTATTTGAAAGAACATTTTCCGACCATCACTGATTGTAAAGACGGCGAAACTCCAACTAATTTTTTTAATGACCTTGTTTTAAAATTGCTTATCGATGGAAAATAAACAACTAACACCTTGGCAACGTTTCCTAGGTTTGGTGAGACTTGAGAAAAAAGACATTTTTCAAGTTTTCTACTATGCCATCTTCAGTGGATTGGTAACATTATCCTTACCATTAGGTATTCAGGCCATTATCAACCTTATTCAAGGAGCACAAGTTTCTACATCTTGGGTAATACTTGTGATTGTGGTGACCGTTGGGGTAATTTTTTCAGGGGGACTCCAATTGATGCAGTTACGAATCATTGAAACCATTCAGCAAAGAATCTTCATGCGAGCCTCTTTTGAATTGAGTTATCGTTTTCCGAAGATTAAAATGACGGAATTACGCAATTTTTATCCGCCTGAGTTGGCGAATCGTTTTTTTGATACGTTGACCATTCAAAAAGGTCTTTCAAAAATATTAATTGACGTACCAACAGCCGTACTTCAAATTGTATTTGCATTGATTCTTTTGTCATTCTATCACCCTTTCTTTATCATTTTCGGAATTCTTTTGATTGGCTTGATTTATGTGGTTTTCAAATTCACTGCTAAGAAAGGTTTGGAAACGAGTTTACTAGAATCAAAAAACAAGTACAAGGTGGCCCACTGGATTCAAGAAGTAGCAAGAACTGTAGTGAGTTTCAAATTATCTGGAAACACCAATTTGGCAATCACCAAGAACGATAAATTGGTTAGTAAATATTTAGAAGCGAGAGAAAATCACTTTAAAATTCTGATTCTTCAGTTCTCCCAAATGATTGGTTTTAAAGTTGTTGTAACGGCAAGTTTACTGCTCATCGGTGGAGCTCTGGTACTGAATCAGGAAATGAACATCGGTCAGTTTGTTGCGGCAGAAATCATCATTCTATTGGTAATAACTTCAGTTGAAAAACTAATCATCGGTTTGGAATCTTTCTATGATGTATTGACTTCTATTGAAAAATTAGGTCAAGTAGTTGACAAACAATTAGAGCCTCAGTCTGGAGATAAGCCAATGTTCAAGGATAAATTTTCGATTGAGTTCGACCATGTGACGTATACAGTTGCCAATAGAGAAAGAAGCATTTTAGAAGATATATCCTTTACAATCAATTCATCGAGTCGTCTCTTGGTGAAAGGTGAAAGTGGTGCTGGTAAATCAACCTTACTTCGTTTGGTTTCTGGAATCATTCAGCCAACAAGCGGACATATTTTTGTAAACAACTTGTCCTTAAAAAGCTTACAATTAAATCATTACCGATCTCAATTGGGAATGTCTTTATCTGAAGAAACTCCATTTGAAGGAACCATACGAGACAATTTGGTATTTGGAAATACTGAAGTAAAGGACGATGAAATTTATGAAATCATGGAGAAAGTTGGTTTGACTTCCTTCTTGAAAGAGCAACCAAACGGCTTGGAAACTTTTATCAATCCGGAAGGAAAGCAAATGTCCTACACAGTGATGAAGAAATTGATTTTGGCCAGAGCCATTATCAAAAAGCCGAAAATCCTCATCCTAGAAGATCCATTAGATCAATTCAATGATGATGAAGCAGCGCGGATTGTAGACTACATCACGGGAAAAGAGCACAAATGGGCCTTGATTGTGGTAAGTAGCAATCCGAATTGGCAAAGTGATTGTAATCAGGTGATTACGTTAGAAAAAGGTAGAATAATTTCTTAATAAGACTGGAAGATGTTAAATATTACAAATAATCCACTTCACGATAAGGTTGATTTGACCACTTACAAGTCTGGAAAAAACATTTTCAACAAGAAGCACTATTCCATACTCAATAGATTTCTTTCTGTTTTCGGAATCCTAGTACTTATTATGTTGTTCCTTCCATGGACGCAGAACATTACTGGAAACGGATTGGTAACCTCTCTAACTCCGGATCAAAGACCTCAAACCATTCAATCTCAAATTCCGGGAAGAATTGAGCAATGGTATGTGCGTGAAGGTGATTTTGTTCAAAAAGGAGATACCATCATGCGAATTTCCGAGGTAAAAAGTGAATACTTTGATAATCGCTTGATTGAATTGACCAATGAGCAAATCAATGCGAAATCAATGGCTGTAATGTCTTATCAAGAGAAAGTAGGACAATTAGAGCGCCAGATTGATGCCCTTCAAAGAGAGCGTAAATTGAAACTAGAAATGGCGCGAAACAAACTGTTACAAGCCAACTTAAAGGTTCAAAACGACAGCATCAATTTAGAGGCAGCAAAGACCAACATTAGCATCGCTGATCGTCAATACAAACGTGTGGTTACGCTTCAAACAGAAGGAATTAGCGCGGTGAAGGATGTAGAAGAAAAGAAACTGAAACTGCAAGAGACTCAGGCGAAATTAATCAATGCTGAAAATAAATTATTGGCGAGTAAGAACGAGGTGTTGAATGCACAAATCGATATCAATACGATTAAGGCCTCCTATGACGAAAAGATTTCAAAGGCCACTAGTGATAAGTTTACGGCAAAGTCGAATGAGTTTAGTAGTTCTGCCGAAGTTTCGAAATTGCAAAATACCAACAACAATTATAAGGTTCGTAATAGCCTGCTATACGTTACTGCACCCCAAAGCGGATTCATTTTTAAGGCTGATATAGGAGGTATTGGAGTGACGTTCAAAGAAGGTGCCGACCTAGTCGGAATCATGCCTGCGAATCTCGATTTAGCCGTTGAGACCTATGTTAGACCGATTGATTTGCCATTGGTACATCTCGGAGAAAAGGTTCGTATCCAATTTGACGGATGGCCTGCGATTGTCTTTAGTGGATGGCCGAATGTATCTTATGGTACATACGGAGCTAAAGTGGTTGCTGTAGAGCGATTTATTAGTAGCAACGGAATGTATCGCGTATTGCTTGCACCAGATGAGGAAGATCATGAATGGCCAGCCGAAATTCGAGTTGGTTCAGGAGCAAAAACTATTGCGCTATTGGAAGACGTACCCATCTGGTTTGAACTTTGGAGACAGCTAAACAGCTTCCCTCCTAACTATTACCAGCCAGAGGATAAAATGAGTAAAAAAGGATCATCAGATAAAAAGAAATAAAATCTCAAGCTTGAATTTGTAATGAAAAAAATTCTATTTGCTTTATTTTTAAGTGTTGCTTTTTCGCTGAATGCTCAAGACAATCTATCAAGTACCTTGACACTCGCAGAGTATTTAGGCTATGTAAAAAGGTTTCATCCTATTGTAAAACAGGCCAATCTTGTTATCAACAATAGCGAAGCAAAACTCCTAAAATCTCGTGGTGCTTTTGATCCTAAGATTGAAGTAGATTATGATCGGAAAGAGTTTAAAAAAACCGAATATTTCAATAGACTTAACGGAACCTTTAAAATACCTACTTGGTACGGAATTGAGTTCAAGGCGAATGTTGAGAATAATGATGGTACCTTTTTAAATCCGGAAGCGACGGTTCCGACAGACGGACTATACAGTGCCGGAGTTTCAGTATCACTTGCTAGAGGATTATTGACCAACCGCCGAATGGCTTCTTTGCGTCAGGCAAAGTTCTTTGTAAATCAGGCTGAACAAGACCAGCAGATATTGGTGAATAATATTCTGTTTGATGCTTCTATTGCTTATTTCAACTGGTTGAAAACCTATAATGAGAAAAAGGTATACGAGGAGTTTTTAAACAATGCCTTGATTCGATTCAACGGAACCAAAAGAGCTTTTGAGGTGGGTGACAAACCTGCGATTGATACGGTTGAAGCCGGAATTACACTCAATTCAAGAAAACTGAACCTTGAAAAAGCACGAATCAAGTTGGTGAAATCAAGCTTAGAATTGTCAAATTTTTTATGGTTGGCTGAAAATACACCTGTTGAATTGCAAGACAATGTGATTCCGGATGTAGAGACCTTTACCTCCATTGACAATACCTTAAACATTGCCTTGTTCAACGATCAGGATTTTGATATCAATGAGCATCCGAAAAT
The DNA here is from genome assembly GCA_964343335.1 of uncultured Polaribacter sp. GTDB lineage: Bacteria > Bacteroidota > Bacteroidia > Flavobacteriales > Flavobacteriaceae > Polaribacter. The sequence continues at coordinate 7,413 of CAYFJL010000114.1, forward strand.
CAAATCCTTGTCTTTTAAAATCCAGAGTTTGGTTGTGGATAAACGATTGAAAATGAACAATCTATTACCGAGGTTAGATGTTCAATATAATTTCTTAACCCAAACACCGAGACAAGCCAACTCATTGAATCTGGAGAACTTTAAAGCAGGAATTAATTTTCAACTTCCACTATTCTTACGAAAGGAACGTGGGGATTTAAAAATTGCTCGTGTAAAGCTAAAGGATAAGCAATTTGAAAATGAAACTGCCAAGGTGGTCATCAAGAACAAGATCAGTGCTATTCAACAGGAATTACAGTCATTTACCTTACAAAACGATTATACACAGCGTATTGTATTGGATTACGGAACATTACTTCGCGCCGAAGAAAGAAAATTCTTCCTGGGGGAGAGTTCCTTGTTCCTAGTTAATTCTCGAGAATCTAAACTTATTGATAGTAAGTTAAAAGCCATTGAATTAGAGAACAATTTCTTCAAATCTAAAGCGAGCTTGTTCAAAGAAGCGGTACTACCCTTCTAGTCGCTTTCTTCCAAGACAAAGAAATCATTTACAGGTTTCCCAAATAACTTCGACAACTTCAATGCTAAAACTGTTGAGGGAACATACCTATTTTTCTCAATGGAATTAATAGTTTGTCTTGATACCCCAATCTCTTTCGCCAAATCTTCTTGAGTGATATTGAGTATGGCGCGTTCTACTTTGATGGTATTCTTCATGACTTACCTATTTGAAGAATCGTTTCAATTGCTCAAAGAATCCTATTTGTACGATCAACATAAACACAAGCACCTGGAAGTAACTGAAATCCCCCAAAGAAGCTTCTCCTTTGATGATGGTTTCCACCACAAATTCAATAATCGGTTGAACAACGGCGTATGCAACGGTTAATACAAAGGCAATTCGATAAGACTTGGTTCGAAGACTTTCAATCAGCTCATCCTCTACTTTTTCTTTGGAAATTGATATAATTAATAAACCCAGCAAAAAACCATTCTTGATCATTGTTTTAACGAACTCCCCGTCGTACTCCATAATTTTCCGTGCAAAAATTAGAACAACAAACAATGCCGTGACCAGGTAACCGACCCTTTTGAATCGATGAGCAAGCTGAAATTTGTATAACTTTTGAATTCGTGCATTCTCTCTTTCACAATAGGTTGAATTTTCCATGTAATTTACTTTACTTTTAGACTTGTTTGTTTTACTTATTGACAAATATACTTTACATTTTTTAAATTTCAAAATAATTTATACTTTTAGAACTCAACTAAAAACTTTTATCGATGGCACGACCAACAAGATCTACGAGTAC
>CAYFJL010000115.1:0-8679 GCA_964343335.1 uncultured Polaribacter sp.
TAACTTTATCACTCAAAAAATGCTAACTTCGTTCTATGATTTTAGTTACTGGTGGCACTGGATTTGTGGGTTCTCACTTACTATACAAATTGTCTTTAGGCAATGAGAAAATCAGGGCAGTGTACCGAACGGAATCGAGTCTTGAAAAGGTCAAGAAAGTCTTTACTTACTACAGCGAACAAACCTCAAATTTTGATAACATCGAATGGGTCAAGGCCGATATTACGGATGTACCTTCAATGATCCCAGTTTTCAAAGATGTCACCTACGTGTATCATTGTGCTGCATTCATTTCCTTCAATCCGAAGGATTACCGTGAGATGCGTAAGGTTAATATCTACGGATCGGCTATTATTGCGAACCTTTCTATCGATGCTAAGGTGAAGAAACTTTGTTATGTGAGCTCTATCGCTGCCATTGGAGATCCAGTTGAAGGGGAAGTAGCTAATGAATCTTCGGAGTTTAATAAACAGGCCGATAATAGCGGTTATGCCATTACTAAATATGGTGGAGAAATAGAAATTTGGAGAGCAAGTCAAGAGGGAGTACCTGTTGTGATTGTGAATCCTGGTGTGATTCTGGGCAAAGGTTTTTGGAATTCGGGATCAAGCAAGCTTTTTACCCAGGTTTATAACGGATTTAAGTATTACACTGAGGGTGTTACGGGTTTTGTAGCGGTAACAGATGTAGTAAATACAATGATACAATTGATGGATTCTTCCATTAGCAATGAACGGTTTGTTTTGACTTCAGAAAACAAGTCTTTCAAGGAAGTGCTTTGTTCAATTGCAGATGGTCTTCAAGTGAAAAGACCCTCTACAAAGATCAAACCTTGGCAAACCAGTATTGTTTGGAGAATGGCAAGTTTAATCAGCTTTTTAACTGGAAAAGAACCTTTACTTAGCAAGTATTCAGCAAGATCGTCGCATACCATTTCTAAGTATTCCTCAGAAAAAATCGAAACGGCTTTGGACTTCTCTTTCGAGCCTATTGATGAGGTTATTGCTTCTGTGGCTGATTCTTTTTTGGCTGAAGTTCAATCCGAGTAGTATCCAACTTCAGCTTTTTGGCCTTTCTCAATTTCAACAAGGAATCCCTTCTTAAAGAATCTTTGAGGACTTTCAGTCTTTTGAATTTATCCGTTCTTTTATTCAAAGAATCTTGTACTTGCTCAAATAGTTTGATGTACTCATCAATGGTTGAAATGTAGTAGGTATTGCTTCGATTGTAGCGCGCACTATCAATTTTATACTTTTCATAGACAATGGGCATGTAGCTAATTTCTCGTTCAGAGTATACATTCTTTACAAAGGTAGCCGACGAAGCAATCAACATTTCTTCAATGAGCATCACCATGGTATCCCTTGGGATTAAATCCTTTGGTTTCTCAAAAATTGTATTACTGGTGCAAGAACACAAAAACAAAAAAAGTAGTATGCCTGCTTTCTTCATATTATCTCGTGAACGTTAATCGCTTTCCTTTGATATCGTCGTTGAATTTTCCTTGATGGTAAATGAGGTTTCCATTCACAAACGTATGACTGATTTTCGATGAGAATGTGGTACCTTCAAAAGGAGACCAACCACATTTGTACAAAATATTGTCTCTAGAGACCGTCCAAGGATTGTTTGTATTCACCAAAACCAAGTCGGCAAAATAACCCTCTCTAATAAAACCTCTTTTTTCAATTTGAAATAATCGCGCCGGATTGTGACTCATCTTTTCGACGGCTTTTTCAATCGGAATTACCCCTTCTCGTACCTTTTCTAAAATGGCAGTCATAGCATGTTGGACCAAAGGTCCTCCACTTGGAGCGCTAGTATATTTATTAGACTTTTCGGCCAAGGTGTGTGGTGCGTGATCCGTGGCTAAAACATCAATTCTGTCGTCTAACAAAGCCTTCCACAAACCATCACGATCTTGTTCAGTTTTCACCGCCGGATTCCATTTGATAAAGCTGCCTTTTTCTTCATAGTCTTTATCAGTGAACCAAAGGTGATGCAAACAAACTTCAGCAGTAATTTTTTTCTCTTCTAGAGGAATATCATTTCGAAACAACTCTGTTTCCTTGGCGGTTGATAAATGGAAAATATGCAATCTTGCCCCCGTCTTTTTAGCCAATTCAATAGCCTTAGAAGATGATATATAACAAGCCTCTTCAGATCGAATAACTGGATGAAGATGCATTGGGATGTCATCGCCATAGATTCCTTTGTAATGTTCTAAATTTCTTCGGATGGTCCCTTCGTCTTCACAGTGTGTCGAAATAATCATTTCGGTGGAAGAAAATATTTTTTCAAGGGTTGCTTCATCATCAACAAGCATGTTTCCTGTCGACGAACCTAAGAACAATTTGATTCCGGCTACCGTATTCGGATTGGTTTTTAAAAGTTCTTCTAAGTTGGTATTTGTACCCCCGAACATAAAGGAGTAATTTACGTAAGAACTCTTTGATGCAATTACAAACTTGTCTTCCAATAATTCTTGGGTAGTCGCATTCGGTATGGTATTGGGTTGCTCAATAAAAGTCGTAATTCCACCCGCAGCAGCAGCTCTACTTTCTGTTGCAATATTCGCTTTGTGCGTCAATCCGGGTTCTCTAAAATGCACCTGATCATCTATAAATCCAGGTAAAAGATACTTCCCTTCAGCATCAATGATTTCAACTTTTTTTTCAGTGCTAATATTGCTAGCAATTTTTTCAATTTTTTCGTTTTCAATCAATACATCACCAACGAATTTTTTGTTTTCGTTAATGATGGTTGCATTTTTAATTAAATAACTGCTCATACTTATTTTTTTGATACGCCTTTTAAACGCATTTTTATCACTCCGAAAAGCGCTTCATACACAATTGAACCACTCATTTTCGACTCACCTTGGGTGCGATCAGTAAAAATTACGGAAACCTCTTTGATATTGAATCCGAGTTTCCAAGTCTTGAATTTCATTTCAATTTGGAAAGCGTAGCCTATAAACTTAATTTTATCTAAGTTGATGGTTTCAAGAACTTTACGAGTCCAACATACAAATCCCGCTGTGGTATCGCGTACTGGAATTCCTGTAATAAACTGAACATATTTTGAAGCAAAGAAAGAAAGTAGTACCCGCTTCATCGGCCAGTTTACAACATTGACACCTTCTGAATAACGCGAACCTACAGAAGCATCGGCTCCTTCTTTTGCACAGGCATTGTAAAGGCGAACCAAATCTTTCGGATTGTGAGAAAAATCTGCATCCATTTCTAAGATGTAGCCATAGGATCGTGCTAAAGCCCATTTGAATCCGTGGATGTAAGCAGTTCCTAATCCGCTTTTATTCTGTCGAACCTCTAAAAACAATCGCTCTGGATATTCCTTTTGAATTTCTCTAACAATAGCTGCTGTACCATCAGGAGAGTTGTCATCAACAATAAGTACATCAAATAATTTTTTCTGTTTAAAAACGGCTCTGATGATGGCTTCGATGTTCTCTTTTTCGTTATAAGTTGGGATGATAACAAGTGCGTCAGACATGGAATTGATTTCACTTTGGAATAACGACAAATATACACTAATTAATTCCTAATTTTGTACTGGTATATTTAAAGAATTCTTAATTGGAGGCACTTCAACGAACACTATTAGCGCAAGACTGGCTTACCTTTGTATTGCTTACGATGCTCTTAATTGTATTTGTACTCCGAGGCTTGAGTGCCGAAAAACTTCAGGGTACTTTTTTGGCATTATTCAATAAAGGATGGGTAGATATTGAAATTGAAGAAAGAGTAGGATTGTTCAATTCGTTTCAGATCATTCAGTATTTATTTACCATCGGAGTGGTTTCTGTGAGTTGCTTTTTGATTGGGAATCATTACAATACCTATTCTAATGATTTCACGATTTTTACGATCTACTTCGGATCTATTTTTGCATACTTTTTGTTGAAAAGAGGCCTCGAACTTGGATTGTCAAATGCCTTGCAAATTCAAGAGGGGGTAAATTATTACATGCGATCGAAAAGCATTTATCTCAACAGCATTTCCTTTTTTCTTTTCGCAATTATAATAGTCTTTGCCTATGGATCCTTGCACATCAATGCCTTCTTAATTTTACTTTTCATTCTGCTACTTTTCCGTCTGATTTTACTTGTAGTGTATAACAAAAACTTGATTTTTAATCACTTATTTTATTTTATTTTATACCTTTGCGCCTTCGAAATAGCACCGCTATTGATCCTGTTAAAATTGATGCTTTAAAAATAGAGAAGCGTATGAAAGTGAAAACGATATTAGTATCGCAGCCTGCACCAAAAACAGAAACATCACCGTATTTTGATTTATCGGATAAACAGAAAGTGAAAATTGACTTCCGTCCATTCATTCACGTTGAAGGCATTCCTGTAAGAGAGGTAAGAAATCAGAAGATTCACCTATCAGATTTTACGGCCATCATCCTTACAAGTCGAAATGCCGTTGATCATTTCTTTAGAATTGCTGAAGAAATGCGTTTCAAAGTGCCAGATACTATGAAATATTTCTGCCAGTCTGAGGCAGTAGCCTACTACTTACAAAAATATGTGGTGTATCGTAAGCGTAAGATTTATGTAGGAAACAGGACATTCCCTGAATTGATGAAGTTGATCAAGAAGCACAAGACTGAAAAGTTTATGTTGCCTTCATCTGATAAACTAAAAGATATCATTCCAATTGAGTTGGACAAGGTAGGGGTGAATTGGAAGCGTGCTGATTTATACCGCACCGTTGTAAGTGATCTTTCGGATTTGGAGAATGTATTCTATGATATCTTGGTGTTCTTTAGTCCATCTGGAATCGAATCGCTTTTCCAGAACTTCCCTGACTTTAAGCAGAACAATACGAGAATTGCTGCTTTTGGAAACACGACGATCAAAGCTGTTGAATCAGCTGGACTTGTGGCAAATATCAAAGCACCTGCTCCTGAGACTCCTTCTATGACGATGGCTTTAGAAAAATACATCACTGAAGTAAACAAGAAATAACAAACTTTACATAAAGAAACGATGCCTCATCCATAGATGGGGCATTTTTATTTGAATAATAAGCAGTTCAGCAAGTTAGATTGAAAAATCTTTTTTAAACTTGTATCGTCCTATGAGTAAAGAATTGCAAATATTTAAATTGAAGAGTTGGCAGGAGGTTCTAAAAATTCTTACCGCATACCTTGTCGCTTGTTGGACCTTCCTACAGTTTGTCGATTGGATTCTAAATAGATATGATATTTCCCCCTATTGGGTAGATATATTACTATGGTTTTTTGTGGGAATTATTCCATCAATTCTCATTTATCTTTTTCACAGAGATCGGATCAATAATAAAATATTGAAGCTTCGCGAGAAAATTATCTTTCCAACAAACTTCGTGTTGCTGCTCATTGGCCTTTATATTTCTTTTGGAAGCAGTGATTTGGGTTCAACTACAAAGGAAGTTACCTATACAGATGAACTTGGAAATTTAGAGACACAAACGATTACCAAAGAGGAGTTTAGAATCGGAATTCAAGTTTTCAATTTTAAGCAAAAAGAAAAAGATTCTGCCTACGCCTGGATGGGCAATACCATCAATAAGCTCATCAATTTAGATCTTGAACAGAATAAAACCATCATGCCTTCTTGGGCCACGATTGAAAATACAGTGGACAAGATTCAGAATGCCCGAGTGTTCGATAAGTTTTATATCGATGGAGAATATGAGGTCAAAGACGGAGTGTATACGATTACTCCTGTTCTGCGAAATAGCAAAAACGGAAAGGAGATAAAGAGTCAAAGTTTCTCTGGAGAAGACTTTTTTACGCTAATTGATGAGATTTCAGTTTTTGTAAAGAACAATGTTGGAATCCTTGACGAAACAAAAGACAATTACATCGATCTCGATATTAGTGATATAACAACGAGTTCAGTAGAAGCTCTAAAATATTGGTCCAATAGTCAGTATGAAGAAGCAGTAAAAGTAGATCCAGAATTTACATTGGCATTTCTCTACAATGCCATCCGAAGAAATAAGTATAGTCATGGTGAATTGGAGGAAAAGTACTTAATTGATAAAGCTTACGATAACAAGTCAAAGTTACCCACTCAAATTCAGTTTGAGATTTTACTGTACAAAAACATTATTTACAATCGATGGGAAGATGCGGAGGAGCTTGTGAAATACCAGCTAGAGATTGAGCCCAATAATGAAACATTTAATTTTCTGTTGGATTTAATTTACAGTGAGACAAAGAATATTGATGGATACTATGAGCATGCTTCCGATCGCTTTACTCGTGTAAAAAATGAAACAACAGCAAAGAACTACTTCCAATCCTTAATTCTTAAAAAAGAGTATGAAAAAGCACTTGACTTAATTCGTGTTTACGAATTGGTAGCACCCAATTCGGAAGAAGTTCAACTAATTAAAGCGTATAGTAATTTGGTGAGTGGAAATCTCTCGGAAGCCAAAGAAATCTACAAAAAAATCGATTTATTGTGGCCTAAAAAAAGCATCTATAAAGAGGAGGTAACTAAGTTTATTCAGGAAAGAGAGGTAAATGGTGATGCCGATTTTAAGGTTAATGAAGTTAACGATATTTTTAGGTCTGTCGCATCAGAACAGGAGATTGAATACTATGAAAAGGGAGGGAATATTATGGTTCATTATAAGAATCAATTAATGTATCCAATATTGGCTTTTGATTCTTCTACACTTTTATCACTGAATCCGGGATGGCTGGGAGGAACCAAACATCTTTTCGAGAAAGATGAATCAAATCAGATTTACCGAGTAAAAGTCGCCCAATTCAATGGTCAAAATGTGACCGATTTCTACTACTACAGAAATTCCAAGGAAATTCGAGAGGCCTTACAATTGTTGAAAACAGGAAAATATCAAGACTTGGAATCTATCTTCGAAAGATTGATTCAAAAGTATCCGAAACATTGGTTTTTAAGCCAAATAAATGAACACATCTCGTATGTTCAGAAACAAGGCAAAGCTAATTTGGCCAAGCAATATGCTAAGATAGTCGGACAATATGAAAATCGAAAGTTTTGGGTTGATGAAGGCCGATTGTTCTATAAGAGAGATAATTTAACGACCATTGAATTACTTCCAATTTCCAAAACGCGATACATCAATTTAACCAAGTTTGACACCAACCACGAGTTTGAATTCTTGCCTAAGAATCAAGTTGCTTCTTTTGCGTGGACATATGATGTGGAGAAGAATAGTTGGAATAAACTTGCCGATGAAACCAATTATTTATTGAAGAATTAGGCGAATAAGGTGGCAAAAACCTCTTCAATTTTCCCGACCAACAACACTCTAATTTTCGGGTTTTGGACTGTAATTTTATTATATTTGGACGTCACGAAGATTTTATAGCCTAATTTTTCTGCTTCGAGTATGCGCTGGTCTATTTTGGAGATAGGTCTAATTTCACCGGCCAAACCAACTTCCGCAGCAAAACAAACATTCGGATTGATGGCTACATCTTTATTGGACGATAAAATAGCGGCAATCACCGCCAAATCAATTGCTGTATCATCAATGGAAATTCCACCTGTGATATTCAAAAAAACGTCTTTAGCACCCAGTTTGAATCCGGCTCTTTTTTCCAATACCGCCAATAACATGTGCAGCCTTTTTAGATTGAATCCGGTTGAAGAGCGTTGAGGCGTTCCGTAAACTGCTGTTGACACCAAAGCTTGTACTTCAATCATTAACGGACGAATACCCTCTAATGTAGATGCAATTGCAATTCCGCTTAAGTCAGCATCTTTCTTGGATATTAGGATTTCAGACGGATTGGTAATTTCTCGCAACCCATTTCCAAGCATTTCATAAATCCCTAACTCTGAGGTAGAACCAAACCTATTTTTATGTGCTCTTAGAATTCGATAGTTGTGGTTGCGATCCCCTTCAAATTGCAAAACTACGTCCACCATATGTTCCAAGATCTTTGGTCCGGCGATATGACCTTCTTTATTGATATGACCAATAAGTAAAACTGGTGTAGCCGTTTCTTTAGCAAATTTGATCAGTTCTGCTGATGTTTCTCTTATTTGAGAAATACTTCCAGGCGTTGCTTCAATCGTTGAGGTATGTATGGTCTGTATCGAATCAATCACCAATACATCGGGATTTACATCGGTAACGGAAGTAAAAATTTGTTGGGTATTGGTTTCCGTAAGAATCAGACAATTGGTGTCCGAATTGCTCAAACGTTCCGCTCTCATCTTAATTTGAGATTCGCTCTCCTCCCCTGAAACATATAGGACTTTCTTCGTAATTCCTAAGGCAATCTGGAGCAATAAGGTCGACTTTCCAATGCCGGGTTCACCGCCTAATAGGATAACAGATCCTTTCACAATTCCACCACCCAAAACCGTGTCAAATTCATTATTGAGCGTTGAAATTCGCTCTTCAGCGTTTATCTGAATATCAGCAATACGCTGTGGTTTTCTAAGCTTCCGATCTGTTGAATTGCCTTGTTTCCAATTTCTTTTTTCTTCCTTTTGGATGACTTCTTCAACAATGGTGTTCCATTCTTTACAGACATGACATTGGCCTACCCATTGCGAATGTTGGGTGCCGCAGTTTTGACAAAAAAAAGTAGTTTTGGTTTTCGCCATTACATCTTAGACTTCTTACAAAGAAAATAAATCTAATTGTTTTTATTGTA
>CAYFJL010000116.1:0-8675 GCA_964343335.1 uncultured Polaribacter sp.
GAAATGATTTAACAAAATGTAAGCAATGAAAGCTTTATATTTGTCGCAAATTTGATGATATGTTGAGAAGATTCTCTTTCGTTTTTTTACTGGCAGCATTGGTTTCATGTGATAATGCACCTCAGGGTTATTTAAAGTTTTCTGGGAAATTAGAAAACAATAAAGATAGTGTGATGACCTTATTGGGATATCGTGGTTTTAGCAAGTCTATTCAAATCAATGAAGATGGTTCTTTTAGTGATACCATTAAGGTGAAGTTTCCAGGGATTTACAGCATGCAAACCAATAAGAACAATCGAGCTCCTATTTTTCTTAACAACGGTTATAACCTCAAATTGAAAGGAAATTCAGAAGAATTCATCACCAGTTTTAAGTATTCAGGAAAAGGATCTCAGAATAGTAACTATCTTGTTTCTCAGGTGAAATTCGGTAGATCAATTCCGAATCCTCAATTACTAAATAACTTGGAGAAAGATGAATTCAAAGCCAAGCTAGAGGGCATCAAGAAAGGTTATGACAGCATTTTGGCTTCTTACAAAGATTTAGATACGACCTTAGTTTCAAATACAAGAAACCAAACCAAAGAATTGGTATATTTCTTAAATGGATTGTACGAAAGAAACAGAAAAGTTGGTATTGGTGGGAAGTCTCCAAAGTTCGAAAACTATGTAAACTATAAAGGTGGCACCACCTCTATAGATGACTTCAAAGGAAGCTTCATCTACATTGATGTTTGGGCAACTTGGTGCGGGCCTTGCATCCAACAGATTCCGTATTTGAAAAAAATCGAAAAAGAATTCCGAAACAAGAAGATTGCCTTCGTAAGTATTTCCACTGACGAACCTCGCAAAAGTGGTGGATCATGGGAAGCCGCGGAAAAAAAATGGCGCAACTTTGTAAAAGCCAGAAATCTAGGTGGAGTTCAATTATGGAGTGGGAAAGACTTCTCTTTCCAACAGGCATATCAAATCAACGGAATTCCGAGGTTTATTTTGGTCGATGACCAAGGTAATATCAGATCCTATAATGCGCCAAGACCATCGGATCCAGCATTGAAAGCCTTATTAAATTCAGTAGGATTAAAGGATAAGTAGGAAACTACTACTCTTTGTAGACACCCATTTGAGCGTATTTATCCATACGCTGAGCAACCAAATCAGTCGGACTTAAATCTTTAAGTTCTTCAAAGGTAGCAACAATCTTGTCCTTTACAGCTTCGAAAGCAGCTTCTCTATTTGAGTGTGCTCCACCTAAGGGCTCTTGGATGATTCCGTCAATGATTTTCAATCGCTTCATATCAGCACCCGTAAGTTTTAAGGCGGCCGCAGCTTGCTCTTTAAACTCCCAGCTTCTCCAAAGAATTGAAGAACATGATTCAGGTGAAATCACGGTATACCAAGTATTCTCCATCATGTACACGCGATCTCCAACACCAATTCCCAAAGCTCCACCAGAAGCTCCTTCACCGATAACAACAGTAATGATTGGGACTTTCAATCGAGTCATCTCAAGAATATTTCTTGCAATGGCTTCTCCTTGTCCTCGCTCTTCAGCTTCCAAACCAGGATAAGCACCAGGAGTATCTAACAAGGTTACCACGGGAATTCCAAACTTCTCGGCCATTTTCATTAAGCGTAATGCTTTTCTGTATCCTTCTGGATTGGCCATACCGAAATTACGATACTGTCTGGTTTTGGTATTGTATCCTTTTTGTTGACCGATAAACATGTAAGACTGATCTCCAATCTTTCCAAGTCCGCCAATCATTGCCTTATCATCCTTTACATTTCTATCGCCATGCAATTCCATAAAGGTATCACCACAAATAGCTTTGATGTAATCTAAGGTGTAAGGTCTGTTTGGATGCCTAGACAACTGAACTCGTTGCCATGGAGTTAGATTCTTGTAAATATCTTTCTTAGCTGCTGCGAGTTTCTTTTCAATCTTTTTGCAAGTTGCAGAAACATCGACATCACTTTCTTCACCAATAATTTGACACTTTTCAAGCTGATCTTGCAGCTCTTTTATTGGCATTTCAAAATCTAAATATTCCATGATTCAGTTGTTCTTGTTTTAGTCGTTTGTTACTACAAACATACTAATAAAAATTATTTTTTGCTCTTGGTTTTCATGGCAATCTTACTTTTTAATTGGTGTCTATTTTTGATGATTCCATTCACCAAAACCACTGCCAATACAATCATAGCTCCGATGTAAAATTCGAAATTCATTTTTTCCTTTTCTCCGAATATGAGCAAAGCCAAAATGATCGCATAAATAGGTTCTAAATTGATGGTAAGCATTACTGTGTATGGCGAAAGGTACTTCATGATTCGTACAGAAACAATAAAGGCAAATGCCGTACAAACACTACTAAGAAGCAATAAATACATCCAATCTGAAGTAGACAACTGAAAGAATTCAAGGGATATGGCATTTTCAAAAAGTAAAAATCCGAATACGGCAACAGATCCAAAAAATAATTGGTAAAATGAAATCTTATCAGCATCATGAGATTGCACGAAAAGTCCGTTTAATACCGCAAACAAGGCTCCTAAAAATGATGAAATTAGTGCATAGAAAATACCCAATTTATATTGGGCTTCAAAGTTGAAAATGATATACAATCCAAGAATGACAATAGAGCCTAAAATCAATTCGATGGCTCTGATTTTTCGCTTAAAGAAGAATGGTTCAATCAAGGAAGTAAAAAAAGCACCGGTACTCATGGTAACCAGGGCCACCGAAACGTTGGACACCTTAATTGCCTTAAAGAAAAAGACCCAGTGTGCTGCAATCACAATGCCTGTTCCTAAGAACTGAAAGATCGCCTTCTTGTCCGTTTTCATTCCTTTTCTTCGGATTAGAAAATACACAGCAATAAAGATAGAAGCCAACCCCATTCGAAAGAACACAAGTGGTATGGCATCAATGGAAATGAGCGCTCCTAAAATTGCAGTAAAGCCCCATATGAAAACAATCATATGAAGAAGTGCGTAGTTTTTTAGTTTACTTTCTGGCATTTACAAAAAGATAAACGGAGAGAATTCCGAAGAAGAAGTTAGGAACCCACACGTAAATAAAGGAATTGACACCAGCTACAGCTCCTAAAACCTCAAATACTTTCATTAAGAAGACATACAGGAACATAATTCCGAAGCCAATAGCCAAATTGATTCCAGTACCTCCTCGTCGCTTTCGAAAAGCCAAACAGACCGCAATGAGCGTCAGAAAATAGGAGGCAATTGGCAAACTTGTTCGTTTGTGAAACTCCACCAAATAAGCATTTAAGTTTTTCACCCCTCTTTTTCGGGAAATTTGAATAAAGTCGAGCAACTCATCCGAAGCCATTTCTTGTGACAAAGACGATTGATAAATCAGGTCTTTTGGTGTAAAATTAAACACAGAGTCTAACTTCACTCCGGATGCAATGCTGTCTCGTTTACCGAGTATCTTTCGATATTTCCAATTGATGAGCGAAAAAACTGAGTCACGATCATTATATTGAATTCGATCGGCCACGAGTTTCGATTTCAATTCAAATCCGTTATAGATTTCAGATGAAAAATCATAGCCCGTATTGTTTTCTGTATTGTAATTTCGAATGAAGATATAGGTACTATCGGTCAATTGTAAACTGAACTCCTGTACGAACTTCATTTCCCGCTTTTGACGCGCACTATTGATGTATTTTTTCTCAAAAGTTTTTCTGGTTTTACTACTGTTCGGTACCACAAAATGGTTCATTCCCAATGATAAAAACATGATGATGGTTGCTCCAATGGCGTAGGGATAGAGAAATCTTACAAAGGAAATCCTTGCATTGGAAATCGCAATGATTTCTGTATTATTCGCAAGCTTTGAAGTGAATAGAATTACGGCAATAAACAAGCCCAAGGGCATAAAGGTATTGGTGTAGTAAATGATAAAATTGACATAATAGTCATAAACCACCTCAGCAAAGGTTAAATCAGGATTCTCTAAAAAATTATCAATCTTCTCGGATACATCAATGGCAATGGCTATGGGTATCAATATTAGAAGTGTAAATACAAAGGTGGTTAAAAACCGTTTGAGTATGTATTTATCGATAATTCTCATCCTACAAACGTTTGTTCATTTGTTTTACCATCTGATCTTTCCAAGCTCTGAAATCACCGTTAATGATTCGCTGTCTTGCCTCTCTCACCAACCAAAGATAGAATCCTAAGTTATGAATACTCGCAATCTGTTTTCCTAACATTTCATTCGCAGAGAAAAGATGCTTTAAATAGGCCTTGGAATACTGTGTATCTACAAAAGTAATTCCCATATCATCAATAGGCGAATAATCATTCTCCCATTTTTTATTTTTGATATTGATGGTTCCGTGAGCCGTGAATAACATGCCGTTTCGAGCATTTCTAGTAGGCATTACACAATCGAACATATCAACACCTAAAGCGATGTTTTCCAGGATATTAATTGGCGTACCAACCCCCATCAAATAACGAGGCTTGTCTTCCGGTAAAATGTCGGTTACGATCTCTGTCATTTCATACATCTCTTCCGCTGGTTCACCAACCGATAGACCTCCAATGGCATTTCCTTCGGCTTCCACAGAAGCGATAAACTTGGCTGACTCTTTTCTCAAATCCTTATAAACACTCCCCTGAACAATCGGAAATAAGGTTTGATTGTAATCATAAGACAAAGGTGTTTTTTCAAGGTGATCAATGCAGCGCTTCAACCAACGATGGGTCATGTGCATGGAATCTTTCGCATAGGAATACTCACAAGGATACGGTGTACATTCGTCGAAAGCCATGATGATATCCGCACCAATTTTTCGTTGAATTTCCATTACACGTTCTGGCGAAAAGAAATGGCTGGAGCCATCAATATGACTCTTAAAATTCACCCCTTCTTCGGTAATTTTTCTTCGACCTGATAAAGAATAAACCTGGTATCCACCAGAATCGGTTAAGATATTTCGATCCCAATTCATAAACTTGTGCAAACCGCCTGCTCCTTCTAAAATATCTAGTTTCGGACGCAGGTATAAATGGTAGGTATTACCCAGAATGATATCCGGATTTATTTCATCCCTTAATTCGGTTTGATGTACTCCTTTTACAGTACCAGCCGTACCGACAGGCATAAAAATTGGGGTTTCAATTGTACCATGATCAGTAGTGATTTCACCAGCTCTGGCGCTACTTTTTGGGTCTTTATGAAGAAGGTCAAATTTCATTGGCGACAAAGATACCATTAATTCATAATTAGAAAACGAGAAGTGAAGTTTTAACGGCTTCTTGGCTTTCTTCTCTTTTTTGACGAATTACCCTTCGGTATTCTCTTTTTAAAAGTCGGCTTTATAGAGGCTTCCTCTGTTTTTGAAGAATCCTTGATCAAAGAATTGATTCCCTTCATCTCTTCAGCAGTCAAATCACGCCATTGTCCTACCTTTAGTTTCCCTAAGGTAACATTCATGATTCGCGTTCTTTTTAGTTTTGTTACCTCATAACCCAAATAAGAACACATTCTTCGAATCTGACGATTCAATCCTTGTACTAAAACGATTCGAAATGTTTTTTCCGATAGCTTTTCTACCTTACACTTTTTGGTAACGGTACCTAAAATGGGAATTCCATTACTCATCCTTCGAACAAACGCCTCATCAATGGGTTTGTCTACAGAAACGATATACACCTTTTCATGGTTGTTCCCCGCGCGCAAAATTTTATTGACAATATCTCCGTTGTTGGTAAGAAAAATCAAACCCTCTGAAGGTTTATCCAGTCTACCAATCGGAAACAAACGCTCTGGGTGATTAATGAAATCAATGATATTATTTCGTTCTCTGGGATTTGTACTACAAACAACTCCAACAGGCTTGTTTAAGGCAATGTAAATTTCTTTGGGTTTGGCTTGTAAAGGCTTGCCATCTAAAAGCACCACATCATTCTCAGATACGCGATTACCTAAAACAGCAATTTTTCCGTTAATGGTGACCCTACCCGCAGTGATAAATTCTTCGGCCTTTCTACGTGAACAAACGCCAGTAGAGCTTATGAATTTATTAATATTTGTAGATTGATTATTGTTTTCCAAACTAGGTAAACCTTATTTTTCTATGGTTCTAAAAGTAAGATTAATTCTCGGACTTGAAACCTTTTTTGTAGGTGGTAATCGATGCAGCCAGTGGGTTTGGGTTACATCCTTCATCACCAACAAACTCCCTCTTTCCAAAAATACATCAATTCGTTCTTTGGTTTTTTTGTGCTTGAAAGAAAACTTCCGTTCGGCACCTAAGGATACCGAAGCAATGGCTCCGTTCTTTTTCAACATTTTTTCGCCGTCAGAATGATACGCCATTCCTTCATCTCCTGAATGGTACAAATTAAGCAAACAAGAATTGTAGGTTTCTCCACTTTCTTTTTCCACCTTCTCCTTCAACGATAACAATTCAGGCGTCCACAGAGTTGCCGTTTTGGTAACTTTAGAATAGGTGTAAGAAAACTCCTCGGCACCGTACCAAGCTACTTTTCTTTTGGTAATTATTCGCTTACCAAAAATGATGGCTTCGTCATTTTCCCAATTAATCGTATTCAAAAGATTTTTATAGTAAAAGACTGATTCTTTGGTACTTAAAAACACACCGTGATAGTTGGTGATGCCATCATAGGGAAGAATATTTTTTACGGTTTGATTGTCAAACAAGTCCACATTCGAAGGTAGCACAATGCCAATCAAATTTCCTAGAAATTCTGTTAAAAAGTGTACCTTTAGATCAACAATTCATTCAATACATGTCAACCAAAAAACCGGTATTAGTCGTCCTAGCGGCTGGAATGGGGTCGAGATATGGAGGCCTGAAGCAGTTGGATACTTTCTCTGCGGAAAATGATACACTTATAGATCTTTCTTTATACGATGCTATTCAGGCTGGATTCGAAAAAGTAGTCTTTGTTATTCGGAAAAGTTTCAGGGAAGCATTTGAATCGCTTTTTAGAACCAAACTAGGTAGTTCTATTGAAATTGAATTTGTATATCAGGAGATTGATGCCATTCCGGATGCCTATAAAAACACCGGAAGGACAAAACCTTGGGGAACTGCACATGCTCTTTTGTGTGCGAAAAATGTCATTGAAAAAGATGAGAACTTTGTAGTCATCAATGCTGATGATTTTTACGGACGAGATGCCTATGTGACCATGGCGAATCATTTGGAAACTATTGATCCGCTAAGCACTCAATTTTCTATGATGGGCTATCAGTTAATCAATACCATTTCTGAATTTGGATCGGTTTCTCGTGGCGAGTGTTTCCTAGATGGAAACAACAATCTTTTGGATGTCATTGAAAGAACTGAAATCTATCAAGAAGGAGATTCACTATTCATGAATTCGGAAACTGGTAGGAAACCTATTGATCAAAATACGATTGTATCCATGAATTATTGGGGGTTCACACCCAAAGTTTTTGATATTTTGGATGACTTATTTGAAGAGTTCCTAAAAGAAAATCACATGCTCCCGAAATCTGAATTTTACATTCCTTCTCTAGTAAACACGCTACTTAAGAAGGGTCAAGTCTCTGTTCAAGTTTTAACTTCCCAAGGGAAATGGATGGGCGTTACTTATCCGCAGGACAAAGAAGGAGTCATTCGGCAAATTAAAGAATTAAAGGAAGCCAATACTTATCCCAAATACCTATGGAATCAGCATGAATAAAGACGCCATTCAACATCTTTTTGATTTCTTCGATCACTCTGGTAATCTTTTGGATTATCGAGAATTGGTATCTGGGCATATCAATGACACCTATTTGATTGAGACCAATGGGAATACTAATTATGTGCTGCAACGTATTAATCATCAGGTATTTCAAAATGTTCCTAAGTTGGTCAACAACAAGGTAATGGTAAGTCAGCATTTGAAAAAGAAAACCAAGAAGCAAGTCTTGGAGTTTGCAGCCTTAAAAAATGCGCAAGGATATTGTCTTCAGCATGAAGATTTTTTTTGGAATCTGATGATCTACATCCAAGATAGTGTGACCTACACTGTGGTTCCGAATAAAGAAATTGCCTACGAAGCAGGAAAGTTATTGGGTAACTTTTTGAATCAGACGGCAGATTTGGATGAATCCCTACTTTACGATGTGATTCCCAATTTCCACAACATGAACTTTCGTTTTCAACAATTCAAAGATTCACTGAAACAAGCCAATTCCGATCGATTATTATTGGCCAATCCATGGATTTCTGAAATCAACCGACTGGAAAAAGAAATGTTGATTTTACAAAATCTGAAGGATGAGGGAAAGATTTCCATTCGCGTAACGCATAACGACACCAAGGTATCCAATTGCTTGTTCGATAGAAACGACAAAGGAATTTGCATGATTGATACCGACACCGTGATGAAAGGTATCATCCACTACGATTTTGGAGATGCCCTCCGAAGCACCTGTAATACAGCAAAGGAAGACGAAACAGACATAAACAAAATCGATTTTAATATCGATTACTACCATTCCTACAAATATGGATTTCTCGAAAAAGTTTCCAATTCCTTAAGCCCTCTCGAAATTGAATTGCTTCCCCTTTCTGTAAAAACAATGATTTTTATAATGGGATTGCGATTTTTGACTGATTTTCTAAATAATGATTTATATTACAAAACCGATTATCC
>CAYFJL010000117.1:0-8635 GCA_964343335.1 uncultured Polaribacter sp.
CTTATACCTTTATGCACTACGATATTGATTTAGCGAACATCTTTCACTTTCATTTTGAAGGGAAGAAGGAGGTGATTTTGTTTGATCAAAAACAGAACAAACATTTGTATAAGATTCCACATTCCTTAATCACAAGAGAAGATATCGATTTTTCTAATCCGGATTTTGACAAATGGCCAGCCTTGAAGAATGCTAAGGGTTATGTAGCTCAGCTTGAGCACGGAAATGTATTGTATATGCCAGAAGGTTTTTGGCATTACATGCAATACAAAACTCCAGGTTTTTCCATGAGTTTAAGGGCTATCGCTAGAAATCCAAAAAACTTATCCAAAGCATTGTATAATGTCTTTATCATGCGAACCCTAGACAACGTCATGCGTCGTATCAAGGGGCAAAAATGGATCGATTGGAAAAATGAGCAGGCCATTATCAGAACCAACAAACGGTTAAACTTGTCTTAATATTTAATTGAATTCCTTTTTTATATTTGGGTAAAAAAAGTTTTGCTCATGAAGACGTGTATTCACTGTGATTCTAATTCTTTCAAAAGAATTAAAAGACCTTTATACCTTAAACTTATTCCGGGAACGAAGCGCTACAAATGTGGTAATTGTAAAAAAGCCTTCACATACTTCGAATTTATTGGTCGAAGTTTTTGATTAGAATACTTGTTTAAAACCGGTTAAGAAAAATTTAGTTGGGTATATTGCTAATTTCAAAATTTTTATAATTTTGTACTAGCTATTAATGATTGTGTGTTATGAAACCATGTCCCAAATGTCAATCTACTGTAGCCAAAAGGGTAAGAAGGCCCCTACTTCTCAAACTGATTCCTGGTTCCAGAAGATACAAATGTTCAAGATGTAAAAGTTTTTACACCTGGTTTGCTATGGTAGACGTAGGAGTTCAGTTGTAGAACTATCTAAAAGATTTTAGTCAAAGAGTCTGAATATATCATTCCCGTTTGCAAAGATCAATAAGGCAATCAGAATGATAAAACCAGCCACTTGTGCATATTCCAAAAACTTATCACCCGGCTTTTTCCCTGTAATCATTTCCCATAGGGTAAATACTACGTGGCCACCATCCAGGGCTGGTATCGGCAATAGGTTCATAAAACCTAACATGATGGATAGAAAAGCAGTAATGTTCCAGAATGATTCGGCACTCCAAGTAGAAGGAAAAATACTTCCAATAGAGATAAATCCGCCTAAGCCTTTGTAAGCCCCTGTGCTCGGATTGAACAATTTCTTTAACTGTTTTACATAGTTGGCTAAAGTGTTCCAAGATTTATTTAATCCCGCTGGTATGGCTTCAAGAAAACTATAATTTACGTTGGCGAGTTCATAATATCCTAAACGCTCCAAGTCTTTGAAGGAAAGCTGACCCAATACCACACCCAATTTCCCTTCGCCATTCACTGCTACATTCAGTTGTTTGGTCTCGGTTCCTCTTTTCACATCAATGGTGATGGATTGATTTTTGTACTTATCGAATTCGCCAGCAGCCTGATCGAAATAGCTGATTGGCGTGCCGTTAATGCCAACAATAATATCTTTTACCTGCAATCCAGAATTGATATTGGCAGATTCGTTTGATATTTCAGCGATGGCAAATGGATATCTAGGGAATACAAAAGTACCTGCATCCTTGCCGCGATCCATCAGTTGTGAGATAAAATCAATTGGGATTTCCTTATCAATAACCTGACCATTTCTTTCAATCTGGTAAGCATCTCCATTGATAAAGGATAACGGAATTTCAGAGAATTTCTTCACAGGCTCACCATCCACAGAAAGAATTTTATCTCCCGTTTCAAGACCTAATCCGACTGCGATTTCATCCTGCACCCATATACCGTCTTTCACATTGGCGGTTGGTAAATATTTTTCACCGTAGGTCCACATCAAACAGATGTAAATAATAATTCCGAGAATAAAGTTTACCAAGACCCCACCAAGCATGATGATGAGTCTTTGCCAAGCTGGTTTTGCTCGGAACTCCCAAGGTTGCATGGGTTGCTTCATTTGCTCAGTATCCATGCTTTCATCGATCATTCCCGAAATTTTCACATAACCTCCCAATGGAATCCAACCAATTCCGTATACGGTTTCCCCAATCTTCTTTTTTACAAGTGAAAATCGGTAATCAAAGAACAAGTAGAATTTTTCAACTTTGGTTTTAAATAACTTAGCCGGAATAAAGTGTCCTAATTCATGTAGAACAATTAACAAAGAAAGGCTAAGTATAAATTGGGAAGCTTTTATAAGTATTTCCATATGGATTTCAGGTCGTTTTGAAACCTACAAATGTACTATTTTCAAAATAGTATTGAAAGGGAATAAAATTGCATGAAATGGATTTAACATAGATTTTAGAAAGAATCCATAAACAATGATTTTTGCTGGAAATTTTATATTGTAACTTTGCATAAAATGATAAAAAATGGAAAGAAAATTCTTTAAAAAGTCCCTACCTACATTGGTTTTCTTATTGGTTTTTTCGGCCATCGGAATTCCAGTATTTTATCATTTGGTGAAGGTTGATAAAAAATTGAAGATCTACAATCCGATTGATGTCAATCCTAGACTGGTCGATAAAAGCTTGCTTCATATTCGAAAGAACCATAAGATTGGAGATTTTGCCTTGATCAATCAAAATGGGGAGACTGTGACACCACAAGATTTTGAAAATAAGATCTATGTAGCCGACTTTTTCTTTACCCGATGTCAAAGTATTTGCATTCCCATGGCCTACAATATGTCTGAATTGCAAGAGTTTTATAAAAATGATGACGATATCAAATTTTTATCCCATTCTGGGACACCTGTAATGGATAGTGTTTCAGTGCTTCGAAAATATGCAACTGAGAAAGGGGCCATTGATGGAAAATGGCAAATTACTACAGGTAGTAAAAAACACATTTATGAATTGGCTCGTAAGAGTTATATGGCGGTGCTCGATGAAGGAGATGGCGGATTGCAAGATTTCATTCATACCGAGCAGTTTATTCTAATTGATAAAGAAAAACGAATTCGCGGCTATTACGATGGAACCAATTTTGAGGATATGGAGAAGCTCAAGGCCGATATTGCAGTGCTTAAAGAGGAGTATGAAAAATAGTTTAGACTGATTCTAAATGAGTATATTTGCACTGCAATTTTGAAGTATTGAAAACAATCGCGTCCTTACAAATCGGTGAAGTAGGTTACATTGCAGAAGAAGCCCTACACCACATACCTTTAAAACTTCTTGAAATGGGTTGCTTGCCCGGGGCAGAAGTGCGATTGATTCAAATTGCACCGCTTAAAGATCCGATTTACATTTTGGTAAACGGGAGTCATCTCGCCATTCGACAAGAGACCGCGAAAAAAATAAGTATCCTTAAAGAGAGTTTTGTTGATGAAGGATAAAATTAAAGTTGCCCTCGTAGGAAATCCCAACACGGGTAAGTCGTCACTCTTCAATCATCTTACCGGATTAAATCAGAAGGTTGGCAATTATCCTGGTGTTACAGTAGATAAAAAGCAAGGATTGTGCAAGTTATCCAAGACCCATCAAGCCATTATTACCGATCTTCCGGGTACTTATAGTATCAATCCGACCTCAGAAGATGAAAGTATTGTATTCCGAACGCTATTCCATAAGGATGTTCAAGAATATCCAGATGTGCTTGTCGTTGTTGCAGATATTGAAAACCTGAAGCGAAATTTATTGTTGTTTTCTCAGATTAAGGATTTAGAGATTCCGACAGTACTCGTCATCAATATGAAAGATTTGATGGTGAAAAAAGGAATTACAATTGATGTTAAGCTTTTAGAAGAAGAGCTGAATACAGAAGTGGTGCTCATCAGCGCCAGAAATGTGGAAGGTATTGATGAGGTGAAAGATGCCATTGTAAAAAGTCATGTTGCCGCAAGAACGGCTCCTATGTGTCATGTCAATCATAAGATTGACGCTGAGTACTTTACTACCTTAAAAGAAATCACTTCAGACTATTCCTTGTATCAGTTGTGGTTGATGGTTACTCAAAATAACTTTCCGAAGGATATCGATCAAGAGATAAAACAAAAATTGTTGGCCTTTCGAAACGATATCTCACAAATCCATAGATATCAAAACAAGGAAACCATATACCGATACCAAGAAATCAATAAGATTTTGAAAAAGGTGTATTTGGTCGATCGATCAAAAGCTACTGATACAAGATCTAGACTCGATAGAGTATTTACTCATAAAATTGGAGGATACGCTATTTTCTTTTTGATACTTCTACTCATTTTTCAATCTATTTTCGACTGGGCTTCGGTTCCGATGGATTTTATAGACGGCCTTTTTGCAGATTTATCAGGATGGGTTTCATCGGTGATGGATGAAGGGGTGCTAACCAGTTTGATTGCAGACGGAATTGTACCAGGAATAGGGGGTGTTGTGATTTTTATACCGCAGATTGCCATACTCTTTATGTTCATTGCCATTTTGGAGGAAAGTGGCTATATGAGTCGAGTGGTGTTTTTGATGGATAAAATCATGCGTCGATTTGGATTGAACGGAAAAAGTGTCATTCCACTAATTTCGGGAACTGCCTGTGCGATACCTGCCATCATGGCTACCCGGAATATATCAAGTTGGAAAGAACGATTGATTACCATTTTGGTGACACCTTTTACGACTTGTTCTGCTCGATTACCCGTCTATGCTATATTAATTGCACTTGTTATTCCGGAAACTGAAGTGTTTGGATTCTTAAATTTACAAGGACTTGTATTGCTATCGCTATATGCCTTGGGTTTTGCAGCTGCATTGATAGCTTCCTATATTCTACATAAGACCTTAAAAATTAAAAGTAAATCGTTTTTTGTTGTTGAGTTGCCTGATTACAAATTGCCATCTCCAAAAAACGTGTTGTTTGATGTTATTGAGAAAACCAAAGCCTTTGTCTTAGGAGCAGGTAAAATAATCCTTTCTTTATCTATTGTATTATGGTTTATGGCTTCCTACGGGCCAGGTGCTTATGATGAAATTGAGCAAGAAGTATCAAGTCAAGAACAATTCTCTTCCTTGTCTGAAGACGAACAAAATTTCCAGATCGCTTCCATGAAACTAGAAAAATCCTACATCGGAATTCTGGGGAAAACCATCGAGCCAGTGATTCGTCCCTTGGGTTACGATTGGAAAATCGGAATTGCCTTGTTGACTTCCTTTGCGGCAAGAGAAGTGTTTGTTGGAACCTTGGCAACCATTTACAGTGTTGCCGATGATGAGGAAAACACCATTAAAGAACGAATGGCTTCTGAAATAAATCCGAGAACGGGAGAGAAGTTATTTAATCTTCCCGTCGGAATGTCATTGTTGATTTTCTATGCTTTTGCCATGCAATGTATGGCTACCTTAGCCATTGTGAAGCGAGAAACCAAGTCGTGGAAATGGCCGATGATTCAATTGTTTGGTATGGGTGCCTTGGCGTATTTTCTATCTTTCATCACTTATAATATCTTTGTGTAATGCAAGAAATCATTGCTTCCATATTGCTAATTGCGGCCATTGGTTTTCTAGTGAAGAAGTACTTTTTAAAATCTTCATCCAAAGGAAATTGCTCTACCGATTGCAACTGCGGCTAAACCTTAACACTTCCTTGTGAGTCTGACTTCAGGGACTTCGGTAATTTTGAAATCAATAATTTCAAATTTTACTCATGAAAAAAATACTATTCATTCTAGCGGTTGTTTCATTTATTACTGCCGGAAATCAGACTTTAAACGCACAAGATTTTCCTAAAATGGATGCAAGTCCGATGGACGCTGCAACTTTCCCAGTAAATCCCAAGAACTGGAGAGATTCCAATAAAATGGTGAAAGTGGTATATAGCCGTCCGCAATTAAAAGGACGTTCTATGGATAAATTAGCTCCAAAAGGAAAAGTATGGAGAACAGGAGCAAACGAAGCTGCTGAAATTACTTTTTACCAAGACGTTGTATTTGGTGGAGCGAATGTAAAAGCAGGTACTTATTCGTTATTTACCATTCCGAATGATGGAAATTGGACAGTGATTTTGAGCAATCAAATCAATCTTTGGGGTGCTTACCAGTACGATCAATCGGGCGATGTAGTTCGTGTAGAAGGAACCGTATCTTCTATTGATACTGCAGTGGAGGCATTTTCAATGTTATTCACGGGAGAAGGAACAACGCCAACATTTCATATGGCTTGGGGAACTACTTTGGTTTCTGTACCAATGAGTGCTCAATAAGGAGAAGAGATTCATAAAAAAAGCCTCAACAAATTGTTGAGGCTTTTTTTTATTTCTGTGCGCATTGCCATTTCCAGGCGGATGCTAAAGAGACATCTAGCGATTCTTTTGCTTTCCAATTCAATTCGCTATTGGCTTTAGAGGTGTCTGCATAGGCAGAAACCACATCTCCCGGTCGTCTTCCAACAATTTTATAATTTAACTTTTGTCCGGTTGAGCTTTCAAAGGCTTTGATTACGTCCAATACAGAACTTCCTTTTCCGGTCCCAACATTATAAAACTCAAAGTTTTCCTTGTTCTCGCGTTTGATCAATCGGTTTAAGGCAGCGATGTGGGCCTTGGCCAAATCAACCACATGAATGTAATCTCTAATGGCTGTACCATCCGGAGTGTCATAATCATCACCAAAAACAGATAAACATTCTCTGATGCCAGCTGCAGTTTGAGTTACAAACGGAATTAGATTTTGCGGCACACCAATAGGCAATTCACCAATTAAGCCCGATTCATGAGCCCCAATCGGATTGAAATAACGCAATGCAATGGCATTTAATCCGTAGGCATTGCAACAATGTTTCATGATTTCTTCACCAATTTGCTTGGTATAGCCATATACAGATTCCGCTGGTTTTACTGGTGCAGCCTCAGTAATTGGCATTTCATCTGCTTGTCCGTAAACAGTGGCCGAGGAAGAAAAAATAAAATTATCCAAACCTCTAGAACGCATTTCTTCTAGAACATAGGTAAGGGTAGTAATGTTGTTTTCGTAATACAATAATGGTTTTTCCATACTCTCACCAACAGCTTTCGACGCTGCAAAGTGAATGACTCCGTCTACCTGATTGGTGTTGAAAAAGTTTTGAACGTCTTTTTTTACACGCAAATCAATTTGATGATATTCGGGTCTTTTTCCAGTGATTTTTGTGATGCGTTCCAATACTTCGTAGCGTGAATTCGAAAGGTTATCAATAATGATCACTTCGTATCCTGCTTTTTGTAATTCAACAGAGGTGTGAGAGCCTATGAAGCCCAATCCTCCGGTTACTAAAATTGTACTCATTTGATTAAGTTTAGGGGGTTATGTTTTATTCGCTTTCGTTCAATGGGTTGAAAGGTACATCAACTTTTCTTACCAGTCAAACTAGTTGGTGTCCATAAAGGATAAAATTGTTTCGCAGATGTAATTTATTTGCTCTTCGTCCAATTCAGTGTGCATCGGCAATGAAATCACTTTTTTTACCAAGTCATTCGTAACAGGGAAATCAGCTTCATTGTAACGAGCATCCTTGTAGGCCTTTTGAGCATGTAAAGCAACTGGATAATATATAGCATTCGGAATTCCCTTTTCTAAAAGATGTTTGTGTAATGCATCGCGTTTGCCATTCGTTATTTGTAAGGTGTATTGATGAAAGACATGACAGTCACAGATGTCACAAATTTCACCACAATTTGAAGTATTATTCGATTTGGCCGATGGTGTAATGATATGTGGATGATTCTTAAATGCTTTGGTATAGGCTCTAGCAGCATCACGTCTTGAATTGCAATAGTCATTCAAGTGCGGTAATTTAATTTTTAAAACTACTGCCTGAACGGAATCCAATCTTGAGTTTACACCCACCACATCGTGGTAATATCGGGTGTACATACCGTGATTTACAATACCACGAATGGTATGTGCCAATTCATCATCATTGGTAAAAATGGCACCACCGTCACCGTAACAACCTAAGTTTTTAGATGGGAAAAATGAAGTCGTTCCAACATTCCCAATGGTTCCTGCTTTTTGCTTGCGACCATCTTTGAAGGTGTAATTCGCTCCAATAGCTTGCGCGTTGTCTTCCACAACGAATAGGTTATGTTCGTTGGCGATCTCCATAATGGCATCCATATTGGCTACTTGACCGAACAAATGCACTGGAATGATGGCTTTGGTTTTTGGAGTGATGGCTTTTTTAAGGGCATCAATATCGATGTTATAAGTATCGGGTTCAACATCAACTAAAACCGGAGTCAATTGTAAAAGTGCAATCACTTCCACTGTCGCGGCAAAGGTAAAATCAGCCGTAATTACTTCGTCGCCTGGTTGTAATCCCAATCCCATCAATGCGATTTGCAACGCATCGGTTCCGTTGGCACAAGGAATCACATGTTTAACACCCAAATAGGCTTCAAGATCTTGTTGAAAATTCTTTACCTCAGGTCCGTTGATAAACATTGACGAACGCACCACATCGATGATTGATTCATCTACTTTACTCTGAATTTTCTCGTATTGACCCTTTAGGTCAACCATTTGAATTGGTTTCATAACAGGCTTAATTTGTCTAACAAAAATACAATTTATTTTGGCTTATCTTTGGGCAAAATCCTTAACAAATGAAG
>CAYFJL010000118.1:0-8633 GCA_964343335.1 uncultured Polaribacter sp.
TTTATTGAATCGAAATAACTATGTCTAAATTAAGTGTAGAACATTTATTAGGAATTAAATACCTCACTGAAGAAGATATTCAATTAATCTTCGAGACCGCGGACCAGTTTAAAGAAGTCATTAATAGACCCATTAAAAAGGTTCCATCCCTACGTGATATTACTATTGCGAACTTATTTTTCGAGAACAGTACACGCACCAAGTTATCTTTCGAATTGGCTGAAAAACGATTGTCTGCAGATGTGATCAACTTCTCTGCAAGTCAATCCTCGGTAAAAAAAGGAGAAACACTCATCGATACGGTGAATAACATTCTATCGATGAAGGTCGATATCGTGGTGATGCGCCATCCGAATGTGGGTGCAGGTATTTTCTTATCGAAACATGTCGATGCCAAAATCATTAATGCTGGAGATGGAACTCATGAACATCCAACACAGGCCCTACTCGATTCTTATTCAATTCGAGAAAAGTTAGGGAGTGTAAAAGGAAAAAATGTGGTCATTGTGGGTGACATTCTTCATTCTAGAGTGGCTCTGTCAAATATTTACGCACTACAACTACAAGGTGCCAATGTCAAGGTTTGCGGACCCACCACTTTAATTCCGAAATACATAGCAAGTCTTGGCGTGGGTGTGGAAACGGATATTCGAAAAGCACTGGAATGGTGTGACGTAGCCAATGTACTTCGTGTGCAAAACGAACGAATGGATGTAAAGTACTTCCCATCCACTAGAGAGTATTCTCAATTATTCGGAATCAATAAAGAACTATTAGACTCTGTCGGAAAAGACATTGTTATCATGCATCCTGGACCAATCAATAGGGGGGTAGAAATAACTAGTGATGTTGCGGATTCTGATAGTTCCATCATACTGAATCAAGTTGAAAACGGAGTCGCCATTCGAATGGCTGTGATTTACCTCCTCGCCGAACAAATCAAACGATAGCATGAAAATAGAGCGGACAAATAACAATCTGGTTATTACAATCGAATCGACAAATGCTCTAGATTTTTCAGCACTACAAAAAACTATCGAATGCTATCCTGAGCAAAATGTAATTTTGTTAATTAGTTCGAAACCACTACTTGACAAAGAAGCTGAATTTTTAGTAAATTTAACTATCGAAAGAAAAACAAATGGCACGTCATTTGTAGTGGTAAGTACCGACATCACTGCGGATGAAGCGCCTGAAGGATTAAATTTAGTTCCGACGCTTTTGGAAGCAGAAGATATAATCCAAATGGAAAATATTGAAAGAGAACTTGGATTTTAATTAACATTTATGGTGAAAAAACTACTTTTTATTGTTTTCTTTTTCTCAGTGACGGTGAGTTTTGCCCAACAAAATGCATTGAAGAATTTGTCGGCTTCTCCAAATCCGTTTAAAAACCATACAAATATTTCTTTTTACAATAATGATTCAGGCAGAGTCATTCTAAGCGTTCAAAATGTGCTTGGGAAAATTGTATATCGAGAGACTTTTTCAGCGAAGCAAGGCAAGAATACCATCACTTTCTATAAAAACAACCTTAATAAGGGGGTATATCTCTACAGCATTCAAAAACAATCTGGAATCTTAACCAAAAGATTTGTGATTCAATGAGTCTACGCTTAACCATTCTTGGTTGTCATTCGGCGACTCCTCGTAAAAATGCTTATCCCACTTCACAATATTTAGAAATCAACAACCGGCATTTTTTAATTGACTGTGGCGAAGGAACGCAACGTCAGATGCGTAAATACAAGGTTGGATTTTCTAAAATCAGTCATATTTTTATTTCTCATTTGCATGGGGATCATTTCTATGGGTTGGTTGGTTTGCTCTCTACTTACGGTATCCTCAACCGCGAAAAAGAATTACACATTTTTGGTCCGAAAGGGATCGAAGAGATTACCCGACTGAATTTAAAGGTCTCGCACTCTCATTCTAAGTTTCCTATTATTTTTCACGAATTGTCTTCCAAAAAAAGTGAGTTGATTTTTGAAGATGACAAAGTAGAAGTTCGAACAATTCCTCTTGATCATAGGGTTTACACCAATGGGTATTTATTTATTGAAAAAGAAAAGCTTCGAAATTTGAATATCGAAGAAATCAAAAAGTATCCTGAAATTGAAAAATGTGATTACCAGAATTTAAAACTTGGCAATAACTATCAATTGGAATCAGGGGAGGTAATCTCTAATGCTAAATTGACCAAAGACCCAGTGAAACCACTCTCCTATGGTTATTGCAGTGACACACGATATCTTCCTCATTTAAGCCATCTTTTGAATGGCACTGACCTACTTTACCACGAATCTACTTTTTTAAGTGATAAAGAAGATTTGGCGCAAAAAACAAAGCATTCCACCGCAAAAGAAGCAGCGAAACTAGCCAAATCTAGCAACGTGCAGCAATTAATTTTAGGACATTATTCGAGCAGATATAACGATATTGAACTCTTTAAAGCAGAGGCAGAAACAACTTTCGAAAATGTAGTACTGGCGGAGCCAGGAAAAGTATTCGAAATAAACAATGGATAAATGAAAAGGATCAACATCAACAAAGAGTACCATCAGATTTTTGAAACCTACCCAGATATCGAAATCGATGAACACTTTTCAAAAATTATTGAATTAGATCACTTTTTACCCTACAACTCAACTTTTTATTGCATCACCAATACAGTAGACCAATCTTTTGAATATGTAAGTAAAAATTTTAAGGCCTGTACCGGCCTTGGTCCCGAGAAGATGTTATCTGGCGGAATGGCTTATTATTGGAGTCTTTTTCATCCGGAAGATATTCAATTGTGGATTAATAGTTTGAAAGAACTCATGCAATTTACCATGACCGAACTCAACGATGAGCAACGAAAAAGAATGAGTTATACTTGGAATTATCGCATCAAAGACGGTCGTGGAGACTATGTAAATATTGTTCAAAACACGACCCCACTTCAGTTTGATGAAGATAACAAACCCATTATTGGACTAGCTCATTACACAGTTTTAAGCGGACATATTCAATTGAATATTTGTGCAAGTGCCAAAATCTTGAACGAACACAATGAATACGAAACATTGTATTTTAAAAACATGTCGAGCACTAATTTGCTCGATATCATGAGTAATCGAGAAAGAGATGTTGTTCGTTTGTTGATTCAGCAGAAAACGAGTGAGCAAATTGCTGAGTTGCTCAATATTAGTAGACATACAGTGGATACGCACCGTCGAAATATCCTTAAAAAACTCAATCTAAACTCGACGGTAGAGATTACTTCTTACTTTCAAGACAATCCGTATTTATTATAAAAAATACTCAATATGAGTATTGTTTCGGTTTCAATAAGTGATTATTTTTACAAGATAAAGACCGGGTTGAACTTTTAATTGTTTGAAAAAGAAAAATTAAGCATTCCATCAGCCGGGTCTTTTTCTTTTAATATTGATTGATGCTTAACAAAACCAACGTACAAGCATTTTCAAATTGAATCCCATTCTCTTCCAGTATTTCAGCAAATGCTGAATTTTCCGTTCCAGGATTAAAAATAACTCTCTTCGGATTGAGATTGACGATATATTCGTAGTAATTTCTTTGAATTTTCGGATTTACATACAAGGTAACCGTATGTATATCTTCAAAATTCAATAATTCTTTTTCGATGGTTACCCCTCCTACTTCACCGTCTTTTACACCAATAGCTTTGACTTCAATTTCATTTGCTAACAGCTTGTAAATAGCCTTATTAGAGTATCGCTGTGGATTGGTGGAAGCACCAATAACCAATGTTTTTTTCATGAGATTTCATTTGTTAAGGTCTCGTTAAAGAACGTTAAAAGAAGTAACAAAGATAAGATAGTTGCCGTCTATCAATTATCAATCACACAAAGAAATCAACCAAATGAAAAAACTACTTATTCTAAGTTTTCTATTTACTAGCCTTGCCTCATTTAGTCAATTAGACCTCAAAGATTTACCAAAACCAGGCGTTGTTTCTGGTAAAATCGTAGATAAAAACACCAAAGAATCATTGCCCTACGTGAATATCGCGATTAAAGATTTTGCGAATAAAATCATTACAGGTGGTATCACCAATGATGACGGAACTTTTACTATTAAAAAAATTCCGAAAGGGAAGAGTTATATAGAAATTCAGTACATGGGTTACGAAGCCCACAAGCAAACCATTGAAATCAATGGTAAAAAAATAAAATTGAACCTAGGAACTATCGAACTATCGGAAACTAGCGCACAACTAGATGAAGTTGTGGTTCGATCAGAAATATCAACCGTTGTACAAAAAGTAGATCGTAAGGTCATTAATGTTGGAAAAGATTTGACGGCAGCAGGAACCACGGCCTCAGAGTTATTGAACAATGTGCAATCAGTGAGTGTTGACAGTCAGTCTGGCGCCATCAGTCTTCGAGGAAATTCAAACGTAAGAATCTTAGTTGACGGAAGACCAACCAATATTCCAGCTGCACAATTATTACGTCAAATTCCGTCTACTTCTATCAAAAGCGTAGAACTTATCACCAATCCTTCTGCCAAATACAATCCAGACGGAATGAGCGGAATCATCAATATCATTCTAAACAAAAACGCCAATATCGGATTTAATGGATCTATTGATACAGGGGTTACAGCCGGACATTATGTTCGATACAACGCTTCTGCTAATGTGAATTACAAAACGGGAAAAGTGAACTTCTTTGCCAACTACGGTCATAACAGCGGAGACAATTATAACTTCGGATTTGTAGAGCGCCCTGGTGTAAACTTGCAAGACTTCATTTTCGTAAACAACAACAATTCAAATCTTTTGAAGTTCGGAGCTGATATTTATTTGAATGATAAAAATACCCTGTCTTTCTACACCACTCAGAATTGGTTTGACGGATTGGCTTCGGGTAGAGCTTTAATCTCAGATAATAGTGGAAACACGCTAATTAATGCTCCGAATACACAGAATTCGAGCTTCCCAACGGGAACTTACAATGTAAATTACAAAGTAGATTTCGATAAAAAAGGACACAATTTGGAATTTGAAGCTACTTATGCCAAAACCGATGGCACGAATTTCTTAGACAATTTGAATAGTCTACAGAGTCCGTCTGATTTTGACTACAGAACGTTGAATTACTACAACAATATCATCAATGATCGAAGCAACACACAAATCAATTTAGACTATACCAATCCCATTACGGAAAAGTCAAAAATTGAATTAGGATTCGAATATAGAACAGACGAAACAGACAATGTCAACCTAACGAATCAAGAATTATTGACCTTTCAAAGAGATGGAAATGGGAACCTCATTCTAGACGCTAATAACAATCCGATTCCAGATGGTGGTACCGAAATGTTAGGGAGCTCAGATTTTAACTTTGATCGTGGAATTTATTCAGCCTATGCCAACTACGGTGCATCTTTTAAGAAAGTAACCATGCAACTTGGCGCAAGATTTGAAAGTTTTCAAGTTGACGGAACCTTTAGAAGATATACCGACGAAACAACAAATACTTTAATGGATACCCAGGTGGTGAATCAAGATTTATTCAATGTCTACCCATCAGCCTTCTTCACCTACTCTCCATCAGAGAAGAATCAATGGCAAGCGAGCTATAGTAGAAGAATCGATAGACCTGGAATTCAGCAAGTAAATCCAATTCGCGAATGGAGTACTCCTTTGGTAATCTCTGTCGGAAATGCAAATTTAAGACCGCAATTCACCAATAGTTATGAATTAAACTATACAAGACAAATTAAAGGCGGAAACATCACTGTTGGAACCTTCTACAGACGTATTAACGATGTAATTTCGAGAATTACCAATGTAGATCCGGCTAATCCAAGTGTCGGTCAAATATTAACCTTTACCAACTTTAGCGAAACCGATGCTTACGGAATGGAGCTTTCCGCTAACTTCAAGTTGAATAAGTGGTGGCGTGTAAACTCTAGTATGGATTACTATTCTCAAGAGCAATTGGGAAACATCACTAATACAGGAGGAACACCAACACAGTTGACCGTACAAAACAATGTTTTCAATGCCCGAGTAAGCAATAGCATTAGAGCTACAAAGAATCTTAGATTGCAATTATTCGGAATGTACCGTGGTGCACAAAGAGATATTCAATGGGATGTTGACCCTATGTGGATGGTAAACTTAGGAGCTAGCTGGACCGTTTTAAAAGGAAAAGGAACGATCAATTTTAGGGTAAATGATATTTTCAGAGGAATGAACTTTACGTTTAATGCCGCAAATCCATTTGTTCAAAACGGACGATTCCAGTGGGAGAGCCATACAACCTTCTTAGGATTTAACTACCGATTTGGTGGCGGTAAAAACAAAGCGAAATCGAGAAGACGTAGAGACAACAGAGAAAAACAAGGCGGAGGAGGATTCTTCTAGGCCATCTATATATATTTAAAGTAGAACCTCAAGTCGATCATCACGACTTGAGGTTTTTTCTTTTACCTTAGAGCCAATCTTTAGTTATACTCATTGAGAAAATCGTCTCTAATTTTACCAATCATCGTACTAGCGCAATTTTGCTGTACATCTTTGTGGTTCGCTGGTAATGGTGTCATGGGAGAATTGGTTACAACCTTCAAGTTAGCATCAGGAGCAACTGGTCATTTCACCTCAGCCGTCCAATTAGGCTTTATTTTCGGAACATTAGTTTTTGCACTTTTTACCATTGCTGATCGGTTTTCGCCCTCAAAAGTATTTTTTACCTGCGCCATTCTCGGAGCGCTCAGTAATTTGTGTATTACTTGGGATGGAAATGTCTACTATAGCATATGGTCATTACGGGTTTCAACGGGTTTCTTTTTAGCTGGAATCTATCCAGTTGGAATGAAAATAGCAGCTGATTACTTTGAAAAAGGATTGGGCAAAGCTTTGGGTTTTTTGGTTGGCGCCCTTGTTTTAGGAACCGCTTTTCCTCATTTCCTAAAGGATACTCTTCATACAATCTCCTGGAAATCTGTGTTATATGCTACCTCTATTCTCGCAACACTAGGTGGTCTCGCCATGTATTTTTTTGTTCCCGATGGGCCCTTTCGAAAACCTGGCCAAAAACTCGATGTAAAAGCTTTTCTAAAAGTTTTTGAGGTGAGAAATTTCAGAGCAGCGGCTTTTGGATATTTCGGACATATGTGGGAATTGTATGCTTTCTGGGCCTTCACACCCATCATCATTGAATACTACAAAAGCTATCACAACATTCAATCGTTAAACACCTCATTTTTGTCCTTCATGATTATTGGTTTGGGCGGATTGGCATGCGTAGCAGGCGGATTTCTGGCTTCAAGATTCTCCGCAAAAAAAATAGCTTTCTCTGCACTATTCCTTTCGTGTTTCTGTTGTTTGATTTCTCCATTTTTCTTGACGAATCCGAATGAAGTACTATTTATCTCCTTTTTAATTTTCTGGGGATTAGTGGTCATTGCAGATTCACCGTTATTCTCCACGCTAGTGGCTCAAAATGCCAATTTAGAAATTAAAGGAACTGCCCTAACCATCGTGAACTGTATTGGATTTTCAATCACCATATTCAGTATCCAACTCCTGAATTATTTAATTGAAGTTTCATCTTCATCTTCGATTTTTATGATTCTTTCTATTGGGCCCATACTCGGACTAAGCGCGTTTTACGGGTACAAAAAAAGACCTTACAAGTCGTAAGGCCTTTCTCAATATATTTTTGAAAATGTTTACCAGCGAATCACAACAGATCCCCAAGTAAATCCACTTCCGAAGGCTGCTAAAACAACCAAATCATTATCTTTTATTTTACCAAGCTCCCAAGCCTCTGTCAACGCAATAATCACAGATGCTGCTGTTGTGTTTCCGTATTTCATGATGTTATTGTACACATTATCATCCGACAACTGGAACTTACGCTGAATGAACTGCGCAATTCTTAAGTTGGCTTGATGCGGAATCAACATGTCAATGTCTTCTTTTTGCAATCCGTTGGCTTGAAGTCCTTCAACAATTGCTTCAGAAAAGCGAACTACAGCATGCTTAAATACAAACTGTCCGTTCATATACGGATAGTACGAAGTATCATCCGGATTATTCTCCTCCATAATCGCATCTACCCATCTACCAGTCGCTGGTCCGTCTAACATTAACTCGCGGGCATATTTCCCTTCAGAATGCAAGTGAGAAGATAAAATTCCTTTGCCTTCCTCTTCGCATCTTGACAGGACTGCAGCACCAGCACCGTCGCCAAAGATTACAGTTACACCTCTACCTCTGGTTGATTTTTCCAATCCGCCTGAGTGGTTTTCAGAACCTATCACCAAAATATTTTTGTACATCCCAGTCTTGATGAACTGATCGGCAACAGACAGTGCATAAATGAATCCAGAACACTGGTTACGCACATCTAAGGCCCCAATGGTTGGCATATCTAACATGTCTTGCACACGCACTCCACCTCCAGGGAAATACATATCCGGACTCAAAGTTGCAAAAACTATAAAGTCGATATCATCTTTGGTTAATCCGGCACGCTCAATAGCCACCTTTGCAGCCTTCGCACCCATCGATGAAGTAGAATCATCTGAAGTCTTTGGATCAATCCATCTTCTTTCTTTGATTCCCGTTCGTTCTTGAATCCACTCGT
>CAYFJL010000119.1:0-8612 GCA_964343335.1 uncultured Polaribacter sp.
TTGGGAAGATATAAAAATAAATATCAAATAATAAATTAATAATGAATTTTGATTCAGCGAAAATTTAAACCTATATTTGCACCCGCTTAGCAAAAACACGGCGAGGTAGCTCAGCTGGTTAGAGCGTCGGATTCATAACCCGGAGACAAAATTGAAATATTGTAGTAAATGGCGAGGTAGCTCAGGTGGTTAGAGCGTTGGATTCATAACCCAGAGGTCGGGGGTTCAAGTCCCCCTCTCGCTACTTTTTGATGATAAAAAACCCAAGACGAAAATCTTGGGTTTTTTTGTTCTGTACAACATATGTACAACATTTTTGGTTTTTCCTTATCATTCCACATAGTCTCTAAAAATAGTGTGCCTACCGTGCTTGACCACCAAATTCGGAAGCTGTTTCAAAGGGCTAATTTTTTCGACTATATCCACACGGTAGAATTTGCCATCAATTTTGAATAATTCTTTTTTTCTTGCCCCAAATGCTGCGGATTGAAAAGACCTTTCCTCAAAATAGGTAAACTCCCAATACAGTTTTTCTGGGTCGATTTTTCTAAAAATCGTGATTAAATGTGCATACATGGTCATTGCAATGGTGCTTTTGATTTGCCAGTATTACCCAAAAGCCGAAGCGCAACGGTCTGCAATTTACACGGAAAGAAAGCTTTTTTTGAAAACCCCGTTCTGATAAAACCTATGAAATCCCTATCGGCATATTCTATAACCTTGACATTATAGAATTTATGGTCAGTCGGAAAATCAAGAGGTTTTCCCTTCCATTGCACCAATCGGTACAAGGCTTCCAACTTTTTACCATATAATCCTGTCCTTTCGTTGTGGTAGACGAAATTGTGAATTGTCCCGTAATGCTGTTCTTTGATGTTAGATCTGTTCTTTTTATTTGTTTTCATTTTTGTTATTTAGAGTAAAAATGAATTTGGCCAATTGATTGCCTATATATTAATGGAACTTGTGACCTGATCCATCTTTTCACTTTAATAGCGTGTTTAACGATCTTTTGCCTTAAGTAATGCTCATCATTTGATTTTGCTTCCCCGATCATATCTTCCTTTCCCAAATCCCCATAATAGCCATAACAACTGTCCAAAGTATTTCCACTGGAATCGGCAATGGAGTAACCGAATACATTACCCGTCAAATAATCATCGTACAACCGAACATTGTCCCTAATCATTTCTTCCAATTCCTTGGCAGTTTTATCCCCTGCCCGTAAACCCCATTGCTTCAACGTAGGAATATCTATAAAGGCAAAACCGATTTGGCTGCTATCCCAACAGCAAATAAAAGGGCTAGTCTTAATAGTAATGCCACCGTGGTCGTACATGAAAACTGACAATATGGCCAAGGGGCAATATTCATCTTCAATAGCTTCTCTTATAGCTTCCCAACTCTCAAATTCATTGGTATCAAAATCGGTGTTATTATGCAAATCATATCGTTTGTGGTTTAGACAAAAAAGTACATGCCCATCCCAATCCCTAAGTGGATTTTGGGGAAAATCATCCCGCTCGATTTTGATTTCATATCCTTTATAATGCAACGTTTCCATGTCTGATATTTTTTAGCGTCAATATTTTAATTCTCAATTAGACCAAAATCGAATTGACCTTCCCACTCTCCAAATTCACAAATGCCCCATGCTTTTGAATCTGCTTGTGGTACAATAACCGAAATAGGCAATCGGAAGCATGGGCGACCAGTACATCGTTGATGAAAAGTGATTGCTCGTTCAGCTTATCGGAATAGGCACATCCCGCACCTTGAAGACGGGGAATGTCATGGGCATCCAAATCGGGAAAAAAATCGATGATGTTTTTGAGTTTGTCCACCATTTCAAAATCTTCCCGTTCCATATTTCGTTCTTCCTCGAACAAAGTTCCTAACACGAATTGCCCACTATCCCTACAGTTGCCAATGTCCAGCCAATAGAACATGCTTTGATATTCAGACCCCTTGAAGGGAAATGCAAGCGATTTTGATAACAGCGTTCTAAATCGGGCATTATCGACACAAGTGATGATGATGTTCGCCCGAATATCCTCGCCATCGGGAAGTGCATCCATGGGAATTCCTTCCCATTGCAGACCAAAGGCAATATTTACCTTATTGACGGCATTGACCACTTTATACTCCCCTACATCACTAAGGGCATAGAGTTGTCTGCCAACATTGTTGTTTTCAACCATATCCGAATCATAGGCGATTATGTGCAAACCTGGGTGTCCGATTTGGCGCAGGGCAAAATCCATCCGTGCCAACCGTGCCAGCATCAGGGAACCTGTACCCCCTACCCCGATCAATGCAATGGTTATGGGATGTGTTGGATTGTAAAAGTAGTTGGGAGCGAAATGAATTCTAGTTTTCATATAAATCCTTTAAGGTCAATTTGTTTTTTTTCAGTAGAGCGTCATCAAAGAATGTTTTCCTGAAATTCCGTTTCATTACATCCACAATGTTCCCTTTCGCAATGTTGTTGTGATGGGTAGCCGTAAAAACGGAACGAAAGAATTGCTGCTCGACAAACCCCATGATGTCCTCGTAATAGTCAAAGCCGTCATAATCCATCGAGGCATTGCCCATACATACATTTCCTTGCCTCCCTACGTTCAATAACGGTGCGTGGTACAATGAAACGGTGTCGGTCAATGTATCCTTTCGATGGAGGGCAAAGACTTTAAGGGTGTTCCCTTCAAGCTTGAAGATCAGTTTTGGCAAGGGATAATTTCCCGAAGCGATACCCGTTCGTGTATCGAAATACAGGGTGTGCTGTTTTGGATGGACGTACCATACCAGTTGGAGATTTCCTTTGAAATCAAAATGAATAAGGTTCTTGGGCAACATTCCCTTAAACCTGAACTTTATCAAATCCCCTTCCAAACACCTAAAGAGGTTTCGGGCGGTATCCTTGGTCAGCGGCATCCCTGCCGTAAGCTTTGCCCCTACGATGTTGTGATATGAAAAGTAGTGCCCCCTGTTGTAATAATCTTCTTCTTGGGAATAACCGATAATGGCAAATTTTGGAAGAAAGTGTTCATCGGGCCGTAAATTGGCAATCTGTTCCATGTTCAAAGCAGTCTTAAAAGTTCGTTGAGATCGGTAAGAAATTCTTCCAATCGATTAAGTTTGTAGGTCGACCCTTCCTCAAAGGGCTGTAGGTTACCTTTTTCGACCGTAGTTAGTTCATAGGCAGAAATAATGTCATATTCGTTGGAACATTCGTTGAGCATTTCGATATAGGAACGGGTAAATTCACTGTCCGCATCGTCAACTATCAGGAAAGATTCCCAATGCTCGAACATACTTTCATAGGCATCCCTTGTTCCGATACGGAACGGCACCCGAAAATCAATGGTATCGGCTTTTGATAACAGTTCCTTGATTCCCTTGTGCAGGGGTTTTCGAGGACGGTATTTTAGTAAAAGGAATTTCCAATCCTGTGGTTCGTATTCGTCGAACAGCTTTTGGTAGCGACCAAAGAACCTGACCGAGTTACAATTACCAAAAACACTCCCGTTTTTCCTATGGTAGGCTTCTTCCTCAAATAGATATTCCCAAAGCCAGTCCACCCTATCCTCTCCCGTATGGAAAAGATTGATATAGGGTAGGCTTTTGATAAAGGACATTAGTATATCAAAAAGCATAGGGTTTTTCCATCGAAGGGGCATAACGGGTCGCAACGGAATGCAATAGACCGTGCTACGATTCCCGATATGGTGTTTCAAGACCAAGCGCAGGTCGGCATCTTCCCGTAAAACTTCGATATGGTCAATTCTTGCCCTTTCTTTCAGCCGATTGGCACATCGCAATATCAAATCATCCAAGCTATCGGATGCCGAAAACCGCCAGTCGTCAATATTTCCCGAAAAGTTACGGGTGGCATCCACCATTAAACTGGCAAGTGCCTTTATATCAACCGATGATCCGTCCTCGATTATCGGCTTGGAAAGAATAGGCAGAACGCTCAGGTCAGAAAGGGAAAAACCTTTGGTTGCAAGACTTTCGGTCTTTGCGTTCCGTACCTGTAATGGGATTGTTGAACCGCCTTGAACAATCGGGCGTGGAACTCTTTGAGTTCTTTCGATAAAAGGGGTGTCGGTTTGTGGGTGCATCTTTCGTGATTTAGAAATTCGTCTACGTTCATCGGTCTATCCCTTTGTTCCTGCCAAGGTCTTGAAATGGATTTCATGATGGCCATTGACTATGCCCTTGTCCATGATATTGGCGTTGGTCAGTTCGGCATAGATCTGCGAATAGTGTTCCATCACTTGCTGATGGGTCAATTGGCTATCCAAATCATCCAACTCAATGGCATTGTTGTTGCCGTCTTGGTAGATGTACTTGCGTTCTATCGTTGCGATTTCCATCATTGAAAAAGTTTTGGGGATTCGTATGCTTTCATATCCTTGATGACCTTTTGCGCTTCCTTGTGGTTCGGGTCTATCTTCAAGATTTCGTTGGCAATGTCCGTTGCCTTCTTATGGTCGCTCATGGGGTTAAAGTCCTTCTCTTTTAGAAGTTGCTTTAACTCGGTGACCTTTTTGGTAGTCGATTCTTTTTTCTTCTTGGCCTGTTGGGTCTTTTGTTCGGTTTCCGCCAAGGCTTTTTCAAAAGCAACGGTGTTTCTGAAAAGTGCCTTGGTCTGCTCCAATGGTTTTTGAAGAACTTGAAAGAATTTCTCGTCCACTTCCGTTACGTTTCCCCGTAGGGTAAGCGGTTTTATGGATTGGAGGGCCTTGTCCTTGGCACTCGATTTGGGCAAAACGGACACGCTGACCGAATCCCCATCAAAAGAGACACTTATGCCATATTGTTCTATACCCGTTTGCCGTAATGTTGAAAAGAAGTCTGTCATAGTAACGGTATTTATAGTTCTTAAAAAAATTTAGTTAAAAGCGGGGCTTGGTTTGCACCGTATTAATTTGCCCCGCTCCTTCCTTAACTCTCTTTCAAGATACGCCCATACCCGTGGGAATCCTCGTAAAAACAGGCTAAAATCCACCCTTTTCTTCCTTCTCCCTGTCCACAAAAAAGCGCCCGATAGGGCGCTGGATTCTACATCCGAAATAACAATCAAAACGCTTATTCTACGTTTGCATTCATGTAGTTCTTTTTCATTAAGGAATTACCTTGATATTTCTGTTTGTTTATTAATAAGTAATTTTACATCATGTTTTATCGAAGAAAGTTGGTTTTTGCTTTACTGGAAAAGTTTGAAGATGGATTGGAAAGCACTCGTCTTCAAAAACTTATGTTTTTGTTGACCCAAATGCAGAAAGAACCCAACTATGATTTCGTTCCTTATCGATATGGGTGCTATTCGTATTCTCTGAAGGCGGATTTGGCGGCTATGGTAAAACATGATTGGTTAGTTGAATCAGAGAAAACCTATAGTCTTAATGTAAAGAAGAAATATTATAAAGAACTTACCCCAGTAGATAAGCAACTTGTCAACGAAACTTTCGAGCTTTACGGAAGCATGAAAACGGATGTCATTACAAAACATACATATATCAATTTTCCGTATTATGCCACCAATAGCATTATAGCAGAGAGAATTCTTCCAGAAAAGTTTTTTGAAAGAGTTGTAACTGCACGTCATAATGATGAATCTACAGTTTTATTTACTATTGGGTATGAAGGTATTTCGCTAGAGGAATACTTAAACAGGTTACTAAAAAACAATGTCCATCTTCTTGTAGACGTCAGAAGAAACCCCTTGAGCCAGAAATACGGTTTTAGCAAAAAGTCTTTAAGTAGTTTTTGTAGTCGATTGGGAATTGAGTACATCCATATTCCGGATGTAGGCATTGATTCTAGTAAAAGGCGAGAATTAAATACGCAAGAAGACTATGATTTGCTTTTCGATGAATATAAGGCGACCGTACTAAAAGAGGCCATTGAAAGTCAAAATTTTATACTCAGTTTGTTGGAAAAACACAGGCGTATTGCCCTTACTTGTTTTGAGGCCGATACCTGTCAATGCCATAGAACCCACCTAGCTGAAAATTTGAAGAAGTCTCCTAATTTTAAATACGATTTGAAGCATATTTAAAAAAATGGCGCTTACAAAAGTACTTATCACTGTAAAAACCTACCCTTCCCTTTCGGCGAAATACGGAGAACTTGTGTGTACGGCAGGTTTTCTAGAAGACGGTTCTTGGATAAGACTATATCCTATACCATTTAGGAAGCTAAAAAAGGACGAGAAGTATACAAAATACCAATGGATTGAATTAGATATTGTAAATAACGACAAGGACTTTAGACCTGAAAGTTTTCGACCGGCCACTATTGACACACCGATTACACTTCTGAATACAATTGATACCAAAGGCAATTGGTATAAACGCAAACAAATTGTTCTTGGAAAAGTTTATACGGATATCAAGGCACTTATAGCCGAAGCACACGATAAGGACATCTGCACATCCCTAGCCGTCTTTAAACCTGCTAAGGTAACCGATTTCAAAGTCGAGAAAGTTTCGGCCGAATGGGATAAGAAAAAATTAGATGAACAAAAAGCGCTACAAGAACAAGGGAATTTATTCGAAATGGAAGAAGAACCCTTCGAGGTTGTGGCAAAACTTCCATATAAATTCTCTTATGTAATTGAAGATGAAAACGGGGTGTCAAGTACAATGATGATTGAAGATTGGGAAATTGGAGCACTATTTAGAAACACACTTGCGGCAGCAGAAGGAAATGAAGCGGTTGCCGTTGAGAAAGTCAGGCAGAAATACTTCGACTATTTTGCTTTGAAAAAAGATTTGCATTTGTATTTGGGCACAACCAAGGCATTTCATTATCGTTCTAAAAATCCATTTATGATAATTGGAACTTTCACACCGGGTATTGAAATACAAACTAGCTTATTTTAATTTTTTGAATTATGCGTTGTATTTTCTGCAAGAAATCGTCCGGCAGGTCTTCAAGTATTCAGCATATCATTCCAGAATCGTTAGGCAATAAAGAATTGATTCTTCGACCTGGTGTGGTATGTGATGAATGTAACCAATATTTTGCCGTGAAAATTGAGAAACCATTATTGGAGATGAAGTATTTCCAAAATGTAAGATTTAGAAACAATATCAAATCTAAAAAAGAGCGTAACATCCCATACAAAACCCTATTTCCGCATAAAGATGGTGGCTGGTTTGATATGTATATGGATGGGGATAGTTTGGGTTTTAGAGGCGATGATACTAAAGTAATAAACTTAATACGCAACAAGAAGGTCAATAAATTAATGTTTGAAGTGGTGGATATGCCTGAAAACAAAAACTACCAAATGTCCCGTTTTCTTGCAAAGACCGCTCTGGAGTTATTTGCTTTAAAAGCAGGTCATAACCAGTCAAATCTGAATGAAGTTATTGATATGTCCGAATTAGACCCATTACGTGAATATGCCCGGTTTG
This sequence comes from uncultured Polaribacter sp., assembly GCA_964343335.1. Lineage (GTDB taxonomy): Bacteria > Bacteroidota > Bacteroidia > Flavobacteriales > Flavobacteriaceae > Polaribacter. Next base: position 7,431 of record CAYFJL010000119.1, read on the forward strand.
GAAAAGGAGAACAATGGATTTATAGTCAGCGTAGAATTTATTCCGAAGAGGCGCGGTTTGTAGACCCTATATTCAATCCTAAACCCTACGAAGTACTTCACGAATTGGATTTCTTAATCATCGAACCGGGCATATATTATTTCGTTCTTGTAATTATGGGTGTTGAATATGTAATTAACTGTGGAGCTTCTGAGCTGAATTTATTTAATGATTGGTTAGAACGAAATGAAAATCAATCGCCTATAAGGCGTTTTACGGAGAGAATGGTCAAGGAGTAAAAAGCAAGCGTTAGGGATAGCAGCGGCATCGAACGCGGCGGGCCGTTAGGGTTCGTTGCCCAAGAAAGCGACAACGGAGCTCTTTTTGGGCTTACGAAACCTTGGGGCCCGCAAGGGCGATATAGCGGATAGCCCGGGCAACGCCAAAAAAACAACAATGCGCTGTTCAATTGAACCTTGATTTTTTCTTTAACTGTTCCTGAAATTTCTGCTCCAGATATTCATCGCTCACATTGGGGTTGCCCAGCAACCACTTATCAATGCTCTTTTTATCAAAGAACTTTTGGCGAATGTGTTTGTTATTGCCCGTAGGTATCAATTTAAGATGTGTGAGTTTATAGATTTTACTTTTTGAAAGACCAGTATATCTGGCTAAATCATCAACGTTTAAAACATCTTTCTGCTGCCCCATCAATGCTTTGATGTCCTGAAGTAATTCTATGATATGCTCGTTATTTTCCATCGCTCTTATTTTATGATTTGCTTCTGCTTTTATGCTCTATTTTTTGGTTTTTCCTTAAAATCAAAACCCTATCAAGTCGTGAGTTTCGTTGTGCTTAAGATTCAAGAGACCTAAACTATTTTCAATAATGTTGACGTAATTTTCGGTAATCTCTTCTATCGTTGTGGTATTGTGAAAAGCGAACGGCATATCGTCCCCGTGGGGATTCATTGAGAATTTAGATTTTAAAATCTCTGTGTGACTACCCTCGGCAATAATTCCATAGAATTCTCCAGGGTCAAGGTTCATAATATCGGTGGTCTTTACCCTGTCGCGCTCTTGTACCGATTCGCCAGTGGTACTATTCGAAGAATTTACATGCTTGCCCCATATGGAAGATTGGTAGTAATTATCTCCCTTGCTAGTGGTTCTGAAGACCTTATCGGTCTTGCCAAACAGTCG
>CAYFJL010000120.1:0-8591 GCA_964343335.1 uncultured Polaribacter sp.
CACCTACTCCAGTTTCAGCGTCATCTAAATCAAATCCTTCGTTGTATCCAGAGATGTGTACATTTTCCATGAACGTTCTTGTACCAGCTCTTAAACGAACAGCTTCACTTGCAACACTTGAACCTAATCCTACAATTGTTAAGTTGATTACAGTTGGGTTAGACCAAAATACTGGATTAGAGTTGTTTCCGATATCAGTGTTGAATCCGTCTGCTTCAATCGCTTTATCATGAGTAGTTAAGTGCTTTACATAAGCATCTGTAATAGTACCAGTATATCCTTCAGTCCAGTCGATTGAATCATCTTCAGCACCTACTACAGAGATTTTGCTAGCGTTAACAGTACCACCAAAGAACTCGATACCATCATCCTTACCAGCGTATACTTGTACGTACTCAACTTGAGTCCCGTTACCAACACCGTAGAAAGAAATACCGTTGTTTTCGGATTGTCCACTTGCTTTACCTCCTGAGTACTCAACTCTCACGAATCTTAAAATTCCAGAGTTATCATCATTAATAGATCCACCGTAAGGTAAGTTTCCGATTTCAGAAGTAGCTGTACCAGAAGCAACCGAGTTGATTGGTGCTTTTCCTAATAAAATCAATCCACCCCAGTCACCAGCGTTTGGAGTCTGAGAAGCAGAGGTCATAACGATTGGGTTAGAAGAAGTCCCTTCAGCGATAATTTTACCACCTTGTGCAACGGCTAAATATACGTCAGCACCTGTAGCAGCAGCTTTAATAGTCATTCCAGCAGGAATTGTCAACGTTACACCGTCTTGTACGATTGTAGGACCAACAATTGTATAATTGTTATTCATGTCTAAGGTTGTATCAGAGGTAATGTTTCCTACCAAGTCAATATCTTGACCTCCAGTATTTCCTCCTGTGTTTCCTCCAGTACCAGTATTATTGTTAGTGGTAGTAACACTGTTATCATTGATAACAATTTGAGAAGTTCCATCTTCAGCACATGATACAATCACGAGCATTGAAGTAAGCATTGCAAAAGCGATTAATAATCTATTTTTCATAATTTCTAGTTTAGATAATTCTTAATTTAATTATTGTTTATTGTATTTAATTTGATTTTTAAAATTTGTAGGCAAAACCGAGACTGATATTGCTACCTCTTCTAAAGTTGGTAATGTCTATCTCTCCGAATTGCGTGGTTTCTCGTACTCTCCTAATTCTTGGATCTAAGATGTTCATAGCGCTAAAATTTAGCTCCATATTCTTTCCAATTTCATTTCTCCAGACAAAGTCAAGCGTTGGTACAGATTTTTCTACAATATTCCCTAGCTGACCTGATCCCAAGGCATCAATACGATCGGCGAAATATGAAAACACCAGCGACATAGTTGGAGTAAATTTCTCAAAGTTTACAGGTGTATACGAAAGGTTTGCATTGATTAAGAAAGGTGATGCTCCTTGCAGTTGCTCTTCCGTTCTATCAAAAGTTGTTGAAAACAGACCTGAAGAGTTTCTCAAATCTTGAGTCGTATGCATATAGGTAAAATTGAATCCAGCACTCAAAATAGTTTCTTCATCACTCGTCTGAATTAAATTCTTTCTGGTCTCCAATTCGAATCCTAATACTCTTGCACGGTCACCCGTTCTAAAGTAACGTTGGGTACCTGTAGCATCATTCGCAATCACCAAGTTTACGGGATTGTTGATTTGCTTAGCGAAGGTACTCACTGAGAAAACTTCTCCTCTTGAAATAAACCATTCGTATTTGAGATCTAAACTGTAGATATCCGAAACAGAAGGGTCACCGATCAAATCTGGATTTCCTCCAATTCTCTGGTTTACATATTCATAAACAAATGGAGCAACCTCTTTAAATTCTGGTACAGAAACCGTCTTACTAAATGTAAAACGTAGGTTTTGATCATCGTTAAGCGCATATTTTACATTCAAATTCGGTAGAAAAAATGTTTCGCGTGCACTTCTGAATCTTGGATCAGCAGGATCAATATTGATTACATCATAACTAATCTCCTGCGAGAATGATTCAAGTCGAATACCAGGAACGATAGATAATTTCTCACTTGCTTTCCAAACGGCAGAGATATACCCTGCATGAATTTGCATTTTCCCGAAATACTCATTCTCATTTCTCCCTGGATAATTGGTTGAAGGATATCCCGGCAAAGAATTGAATACTTCAATATTATAGATATTCCCTAGATTCTCTAGGTTAATTATGGAGCTTAAATTTGTCGGATCTGGAACTTCTGTTAGACCCAAAAAGTCATAGCCATAACGAATGTTGTTAAAGTGTCTGGTTTTGTGTCTTCCATTATAACCAAAATCCAAGGTTAAGTTCTCAGAGGCGTAATATTTCAAATTGATTCTACTGTTCAATTCCTCATCATAGATGTTTTGGAAATAACGCTGGTTGTCAAACACCGTATTGCTGAAGAAAGAAGCATTGGTATTTGGGTCATTGTCTAAAAAGTACTGATAGTTTTCCAAACTCATTCGTCTTCGATCTGGCTCATGTGCAAATACATTATTATACCCAACGCCCCAATCCAACTCGAATTCAGGGTCATCTTCTCCTGGTGCATAAAACTTGTGCTTACCCGTAAGTTGGTTTACAAATACCATATCTTGATTGAACTGGATGTTGGTTTGATAAAAACCTTTATCGGTGTCCAAAATCGCGTCACGTTGTTGCCCTCCACCTCTAGTTCCGTAAAATCCAGCTACATCGCTCGAATTGTTCAAAAACATGGTGGTGTATTTTAATTCATTGTCACTATCAATCTTTAACAATGCGTGCGCCAAAGCTGTTGTAGAAGTCGAATACTCAAATTCTTCAGCATTAGGATAATTTGTTTTGAATACCGTCGTATAATCCACCACTGGTCCTTCTCTGTATTCGTATCCGTTATTGAATGACATTGTACCGTACAAACTAAGTCGCATACCATTTTCGAAATCATAAGATTTACCTCCACTGATGCCAATGGATAAATCAATAGGTTCTGATCCTGCTTCCGCGTCCACTCCGTGAGAGAGAACCACCGCAAATGGATTTCTACTTCTACTAAATGGGTTGTTTTGGTGTCTTCTGTAAAAACCAATATGACCGGTTCCTTCACTCTTTAAAAATGCCTTTCCAATGGCTCTTGTATTAAAACCTGTTGAGACATTCACATCAAAAAATCCATCTCCACGATATTCTTTTGAGGTAATATCTACATTACCCGCAGCAAAATCACCATAGAATTCAGACGAATAAGCTTTACCAACCGCAATATTTTGTATGATATCTGACTTGAATAAGGACAAATCTAAATTCTTCTTATTCGCATCATTGGATGGCAATGATAATCCATTCATCGTGGTGTTTTGGTATCGATCTCCCAATCCACGAACGTATACATTACTTGATCCTTCTTGTTTCGAAACTCCTGAGATTTTGGTAATGGCAACAGCGGCATTGCCAACTCCCTTTTTAGATAAGTCTTCAGCACCAATACTTTCTTTAATGATGGTTGCTTTCTTTTGCTCTAAAAGTAAAGCACTTGACTTTTCTTTGGTGGTAGTCGTGGTAATCTTTACCTCATCTAGGGAAACTCCCTCTTCAGCAGACATCGCCTGATTAATGGTGATAGTTTGACCTGCTGTAATCGTAAAAGGTTTTTCAACGGTTTTATAACCTAAAAAACTAAATATGATGGTATAGGTTCCAGGTTTAACTTTTAATGTATAGTTTCCGTCAAAGTCAGTGGTGGTTCCATTCTGTGTTCCTTTGATTAAAACGTTAGCGAATGGAAGTGGTTCATTGTTAGCTTCTTTGTCTGTCAATGTACCTTTAACAATTCCTGGAGATTGGGCTTGCAGGGCAAGGCTAAATAGAATTGAGATAACTAAAACTAGTCTTTTCATTGTTTAGAATTAAATTCGGAGCAAAATTCATTCTAATTTGTAAAGTTTTCGTTAGGCTCAAATTATGATTGGGTTATGGTCGTGTTAAGAATATGTTACCAAGGGGCTTTCCTTAATTCTCAATTTTTTTAGTGGAATTTTATCGTAAATTAGCCGCGTTGAAAATCAATATACCAAGCTAATTTTCAGATAAATTATGGGAGATGTTTACGTTTACATGCTAATCGCCTTAGCTATTTTGGCCATTGTTGATTTGGTGGTAGGTGTCAGTAACGATGCTGTTAACTTTTTAAACTCTGCCATTGGATCAAAAGCCATTTCGTTGCGTAACATCATGATCATTGCCAGTATCGGTGTGTTCTTTGGTGCCGTTTCTTCAAGCGGAATGATGGAGGTAGCCAGAAAAGGCATTTTCAATCCTAGTATGTATATGTTCGAAGATGTAATGTTCATCTTCATGGCGGTCATGATTACCGATATTCTTCTTTTGGATGTTTTTAACTCCTTAGGAATGCCAACTTCAACAACCGTTTCCATTGTATTTGAATTGCTCGGTTCTGCTGTGGTAATTGCCTTATTAAAAATATCGGCTAACGAGAGCGAAAGCTTCAATGCCCTGTGGAATTACATCAACTACGAAACAGCAACCAATATCATTGTGGGGATTCTTCTATCTGTGGTTATTGCTTTTACCATTGGTGCCATTGTACAATACATATCTCGATTGATCTATTCCTTTGATTTCGACAAAAGACCAACATATGTAAGTGCCTTATTTGGCGGATTTGCCATCACTGCAATTACCTATTTCATCATCATCAAAGGATTAAAAGGAACGCAGTTTTATGGCGATTTGAAAGGATTGCTTGATCAAAACACCTACGGAATTGTAGCGGTGAGTTTTATTATTTGGACGCTTGTTTCTTACTCACTTATCAAGTTTTTCAAGGTAAACCTCTTAGTATTTATCATTGGGGTAGGAACTTTTTCACTAGCCATGGCCTTTGCAGGAAATGATTTGGTAAACTTTATTGGGGTGCCAATTGCAGCGCTCAATTCGTATGAAGCCTGGAGCTTGTCTGGTGTAGCACCCGAGCTATATTCTATGGAAAGCTTAGCGGCCAAAGTGCCTTCAAACATCTTTTTATTGCTGATTGCAGGTGCCATTATGGTGATTACCTTATGGACCTCCTCCAAAGCAAGAACGGTTGTTGAAACGGGAATTAACCTATCGAGACAAGGCGAAGGACATGAAAAATTTCAACCAAACAACTTATCGCGAATCGTTGTTCGATTTGCCATGTTTGTGAACTACGGATTCTCTTCTGCTCTGCCTAAAAAGACCCAGAATTATATCAACAATAAATTCAGCAAACCAACACTTAGCATACCGGCAAAGAATGTAAAAGAGCAACCTGCCTTTGATTTGGTAAGGGCTTCGGTAAACCTTATTGTTGCTAGTATTTTAATCTCTATAGCAACCTCTATGAAATTACCATTGTCTACCACCTATGTAACCTTTATGGTGGCTATGGGTACTTCTCTGGCCGATAGAGCTTGGGGTAGAGAAAGTGCGGTTTACAGAGTAGCCGGAGTATTCAACGTTATTGGCGGATGGTTCCTAACGGCCATCATTGCTTTCGTAGTGGCTGGTCTAGTGGCCTTTTTGATTCACTGGCACATCGCTATGATTCCAGTACTACTATTTACCGTAGCCTTTTTAATCATTCGAAACACCGTTAGACACAATAAAAAGAACAAGGAAATCAAAAGAAGAACTTATATCGAGCGTTCTGAATTGATCACTATCAACGGCGTTATTCAAGAAAGTGCCGATCATATTTCTGAGGTAGCTAATAAAATTGACACCTTGTATTCTAATGTTGTAAAAGATTTGGCGAATGGAGACTTAAACAAGCTTCGAAAAACAAGCAAGTTGGTTACCAAATTGAATAATGAAATTGACGACCTTAAGGAAAATGTGTTCTATTTTATCAAGTCGTTAGACGAGGCATCCGTTCAGGCGAGTAAGTTTTACATCATTGTGTTAGGTTACTTACAAGATGCGGCACAATCTATCAGTTTTATTTCTCGAGCAAGCTACAAGCATGTTAATAACAACCATAAAAACCTTAAGAAAGGTCAGATTAAAGATTTAATTGCTATCGAAAAGGAATTGAAATCCATTTTAAACAACATCAGCTTGGTGTTTAAGAATCGTGATTTTGACAACCTCAATTCGATTCTGGAGAGCAAACGTAATTTGTTAGACAACCTTTCGATTTCAATCGAAAAGCAGGTAGAGCGTATTCGAACTAATGAATCGAGTCCGAAAAACACCACCTTGTACTTTAGCATTCTTCTTGAAACAAAAGATCTTTTAAAAGCTTTGACAAGTTTGTTGGAAACCTATGAAGAGTTTCATTTGAGTGCCAAGGAATTGGACTAGAACCAAAAGCCTAGATTAAATAACCAGAATCCTTCTCGATTTTGCGGACTCCAACTGTATTTTAATTCCACAGGTCCTAAGAAGGAATCGTAGCTATATCCCACCGCATAGCCTTTTATAATATCGTCAAACAAACGAATGTCTCCAAAGACATTGTCTTCTACCCTTGCATAGTTGGCAATGAAGTTTGCATAGTGACTATTCCCAATTCGATACCGAAAATTGAATTCTGATTTTACAAAAGAATTGTTGGCCAATTCAGCGAAATCATACCCATAAAATGAAACGAAAGTATTGATGAAATTTTGGTTGTATCCTCCTAAATAAAAATCGAAAATATCTGTAGACGGACTGTTAATCGTAAATCCGGCTTCGTTGGTTAGTTGAAAGGTAAATCGATCCCAAAAGGTTTTTGCAAACCCTAAAGTTCCCTTAGCTTGGGCGAATCCGTTAAAATTATTCTGATTGGATGACAGCTTGTACCACTTGAAATTCAGATCTGCAAAGTACCCGTTGGTTGGCAGGTAACCCTTGTCGTACGTATCCAATTTCAAATAGCCAAAAGTACCCCAATAGTTATTGTCGTCAATCACCGTTTGATTGTTATTAGTAAGCACCGTTTCTGTTCTAGCAAAGATGTATTTCTGTTCAATTCCGATTCCCAATGCAAATTTTCGATTGAACACCGTTTGTAAAATCAACTGATTGGTTAAATCGGTATACTTCAAGTTAATGCTTTGCAAGTTGGGCGACTGAGAAACGATGGGCGGAAACTTGGAGTTGGCTCTAAAATTGTTGTAGCGCGATTTAAATCCGAAGCTGACGTTGAATCCATTGTCGATAAAATAGTTTAACTCATACCGTAAATTATCACCAAAAACGGCATCCAACGAAAAGACATCATTTCGGATGAACATGTGTTTTTGAGTATAATTGGCTAGAATTCCAGATTTATAAAGCAAATCATAATGAACTCCAAAACTCAGGCTTGAAAGATTTTTTGTTTCATGAAGTTCTAGGTGAAGCGTATGCGTTTGATCTTCATTGGGAATCATCTTAAAGCGAATGCTTTCAAAATTATTGGTGGCCGATAGGAGCTCAATTTTGTCGGTAATTTCTGCTGTGGAAAGACTATCTCCTTTTTTAATACGCATCTTTCCCAATACATAGGCTTGGGTATAATTTTGATTTCCAGCAAAGGTGATTTGGGTGATTTTTTTCTTACTTGATTTTTTAGAAAGCGGTTTTCTTCGCGCCGGATTGCCTTGCTTACTTGCAATAGCTTTGAAGACTTCTTTAAATTTCTCGGCTGCTTGGTTTCCTTTCTTTAAAAGGGAATCTTTCGCTTGAAAATCAACCACCGAGTAATTGAAAATGTCTGGTTTGATATAAACATCCAATTTCTTGCGTTCTTCAGCACTCTTTTCATACATCTGATAATTGACAATTTGATTCAAAATTTCAAGACCCGAATTGAGCTCTTCTTTCTTGATCAATTTACCTTCTACATCAACACCAATGATCACATCCATGCCCTTTGCCTTCATGATCGAAACTGGAAAATTATTCGCAACACCTCCATCAATCAGCAGTTTATCATCCAATGCAATGGGGTTCACAATGGTTGGAAAAGATCCGCTAGATCTCAAGGCCAGAGGCATACTACCTTGCTCTAAAATAACCTGCCTTCCATTCTCTACATCGGTAGCAATACAGAAAAAAGGCACTGATAATTCATTAAAATTTTGAAGATGATCTACGTGGTCCAACAATTCATACAACAGATTCAAAATACTTTGACCTTTGGATACTGCTTTTGGAAATTCGATTTTATTATCTGTTACTGGAAAAGTAACGGCAGTTTTTTCGCCGAATTCTTTCACAAAAAATGGCGCTGTTTTTCTGGGAAGAATATCTCGAATAAGCGCATTGAAATCGGCTTTCTTGATCAAATTTTCTATCTGCTCGGCAGAATAGCCAGCGGCATATAACCCACCCACAATAGCTCCCATACTGGTGCCACCGATATAATCGAGACGAATGCCTGCTTTGTCAATTTCTTTGAGAATCCCAACATGCGCGTAGCCTTTGGCGCCACCACCGCTTAATACGAGGCCGACTTTAAAGTCTTTTTGTTGGGCAAATACATTTATTGCGATGCAGAGCAAGCAATAAGTGATTAGCTTTTTCATTTATTTTTTATGGTAATAGTCGAATACTTTTTTGGCTCTAGATTT
>CAYFJL010000121.1:0-8517 GCA_964343335.1 uncultured Polaribacter sp.
AAAAACAATGAGTGTAAAAACTCTAGCGTATTTTTGTTTGTTCCAGAATTATTAAAAAATCCATCTAAAAAAACAACTTTCGATATATCATCAAACGAGTCACAAATTCCCTCTGCGTTTAGGTTTTTTTTATACAATCCTTCTTCTTTCCCCTTTTTAATATTTTGTAGAACAAAGGGTAAAATAATGGTTTTTTTATACTTAATTACTTTGATGAAAATCGATGAATGGTATTTTTTAAGTTCTTTGCCAAAAGTTGCAGAAATGTTGCGGGAAAGTCCATTTATGTACTTGAAAAACAAATTTAATTCTTCTAATGCGTTTATCTTTTTTAGCTGATTTTTGTTGATTACCTCTTTTAATTCTTTTACTTGTAATTCTATAATTTGATGCAATAAATCGTCTTTGTTCTCAAAATACTTATAGATTGTTTTTTTGGATACCCCACATTTTTCAGCAATATCGTCCATTGTTATATGCTGAATTCCATAATTAAAAAACAACTTTAAAGATTGTTCTACTATTTTATTTTTTGTGTTCATCGCAATAATTACATTTGCCTTTACTGTAAATTCATAATCAGCTATTTTCCAAGTGTTTGAAGGTACTTTGCTTCATTTATTTTGTGTTTTGCTTTAGCATCAATTAATGCATCCAGCGCTTCTTGGTCTATGGCTTTGGCCTCCAACAAATCAGACAAACTGGTTAATCCTGCATCATAGGTATCTTCCAATTCTTGTAAGTATTCGGTTGCCTGTGTCAGTGAGGTCTGTGCAATTTCAATTTGCTTATATGATTCGGTTAACGACTTATATTCTTTTGATATTTGAATCTGCATTAATTGAGATTTTTCCTTTAAATTGTTTTTTGCCATTTCAATTTTTAGGTTGTGTTCTTGTTTTTTGTAAGTGCCTCCCCACCAATCGGAAATTGGAATGGTAAGTGATGCAAACACAACACCATAAAAATTATCATTATCGGCAACATCAAGATAAAGACCGCCTACACCAAAGCCCAACTCTGGCAAAAACTCTCCGCTTGATAATTTTTTTTGCAGTACTTCGGCATCAATTGCCTTGTTGAGCAAAGTGGTTTCTTTTCTGTTTTTGATGGCTTCGCTTGGATTTTGATAGTAAAAATCGGGTGCATTTATGTTGGCAATGGTATCTGTAACAGAGAGGTTTTCGTAATTTTCCAATCCCAAATGCTGTGCAAAAGCCATTTTTAAAACATCAATGCCATTGATGAGTTGCAGTTTGTTGCCCTGTATTTTGTTAAGTTCCAACTGCACCTTTAAGACATTGCTTTTTTGCGTAAGTCCTGCTTCATAGAAATCGTTTACTTCCTTATGCAGGTTTTGCAAAAGTGTTTGGTAGTTTTCTATGGTTTTTTTCTTTTCGTTCAATGCTACCAAATTCCAATAAAACTCTTCGGTCTTAACCAACACTTCACTTTCATTGAGGTCGTATTGCAACTGTTGTACGTCTTGGTTTAGGCTTGCCAATTTGTTTCCTGTACTGATTCTGCCCCCGGCATAAATAGGCTGAATGGCTGTAACGGAAGCCGTATTGGCATAATCCAAAGTTTCTATTGACAATGACGGGAAATAGGCAAATTGGGTTGCCGCTTCTAAATTTTGTGGATTGCCGTCGTAAACAGGCAAGTTAAATTCGGGTGTTTCAATTTCCAACAGTCCTTTTGATGACCTAAAAAGGTTGGCAGATGCACTTACTTTTGGAAAGTAATTGGTAAACGCATTTTGTTTAACCTTTTCGGCAGCATCAATCTTTAACTTTGATTCTTTTAACCGTAGATTGTTCTCTAGCGCTAAATTTTTACATTCTTTTAAAGTGTAATTTTGAGCTACTGTTATTGAGCTGAACAAAAGAACGGCTATGCTCGTAAATATAATTTTCATCATTCTTATTTTTTAAATGGTTTCGTTGGCAACTTTTAACTTTTTATCTTCTGCTTTTCCAACAGATTTCCAATACAATACAGGCAATACCAATAGGGTAAGCACCATACCTGTTAAAAGACCGAAACATATTACTGTACCCAAAGGCCCCCATAATGGTGAACCACTAATAATCATAGGTATTACGCCTACAGCAGCTGCCAGCGATGTTAAAAATATGGGACGCATTCTTCTTTTTCCCGATGCTATGGCAGCCTCTTTATAAGACATACCGTTATTGTGTACCAATTGGCTGGCGTAGTCGATTAAAATAATTCCGTTACGCACCACAATTCCCATTAAACCAATAATTCCCATAAATGAGGTAAAACCAAAAGGATAGCCCATAAGCAATAAACCAAGCCCTGCACCAAAAATGCTTAACAACATTGTGGACATTATCAACAGGGATTTTCTAATGGTCTTAAATTGGAACATCAGGATAAAGAATATCAAAACAATACTCACGCCCAACGATTTTGCCATAGGCACATAGTTTTCAATATTTGCCTCGTATTCGCCGCCGTAAGTTATATTGACACCTTCTGGCAATTCCAAGGCATCTATTTGTGGTTTAACAGCATTGAATGCGTTGATACCTACTTTACCTCTTTCTATATCGGCTTTTACGGTAAGGGTACGCACACCGTTTCTTCTGGCTACCGTACCTTCTGTCCATTCTGGTTCCAATGTTCCAATAGCCCGTAGCGGAAGCGATTCAAATGTTAACGGCGAGGTTACATACTGGTCGTTTAAATCGTTGATGCTGTTCTTTAAATAATCTTCTTTGGACAACAGTACGCTAATAGGATAGTCTTCTTCCCAAACAGTTGTTATGGGCAACCCATCATTAGAGATTAAAAGTGAAGATGCTACCAACGATTTTGAATAGCCTAACTGGTTGGCTTTGTTTTTGTTCAATTGTACCGTGATACCTTGTCTTTTTTCGTCCCAATCGTTGCGTATCCAAGTTAAATCTTCATTGTTGCTCAATATTTCGGCTACTTGTTTGCCTACTGTTTTTAATTTGGAAATGTCATTGGAAGCAATCCTAATTTCGATAGGCGAGTTAAACGATTCCATAGCCAGTTGTTTCCATTTTACGTGAGCTCCTGGAAAGGCATCTTTATAGGCTTCGGAATATTCGTCCAAAATTTCAATAGTGGCTTCATCCGAAGTGGTGTTCAACAAAAGTTGGCCATAATTCTCGGCAGGTAGATGCGGTGCATAAAGTGCATTGAATCTAGGCGAACCGTTTCCTATAAAACTGGCAATATTTGTTATTCTTTCATCTTTTTTCAATATGTTTTCCAAACTGTCTATTACCTTTTCTGTTTTACTTACCGAAGAACCTTCAGGCAGGTAAACCTCAATGGCAAATTGATTTCTTTCCATTGCGGGAAACAGTTTTTGGTCAACATTCATTAAAAACAGAACACCAATCAAAACTGATAAAATCCCTCCAATAACGGTAAGTTTCGGATTTTTGAAACAGTAGTCCAGCGCATTGTCAAAAATGGTTTGTATGTGGTCCAAAACGCTTTTTTTATCATTGCTTTTTTCTTCCTTATGAAGCCCTGTTTTTATAAAAACATAGCACATAAATGGTACTAAAAGTACTGCTACCAGCATGGAAATTAAAAGGGCAATGCCAATAGTTAAAGGAAATGTTCCCACAAAATCACTGGCAATTCCGGTCAAAAAGAACATTAAAGGGAAAAATGCCGCCGATATAGCTGCCGAAGCAGTCAATACAGGTATAAAAAGTTCTGTTGCGGCTTTCCAAGCTGCATTCCAAGGGGTTTCGCCATGGTCTAGTTTTTCTACATGACTATCTATAACCACAATGGCATTATCTACCACCATACCCAATACCACAATTAATGCCGCAAGTGAAACAATATGCAATTGAATACCCACCAATTGCATAATGCCCAACGTAATCAAAATTGAAATAGGAATTGATACACCCGCTACGGCTGCGACCCTAAACGGCAATAGCAGCATGGTAACTATTACCACGGCAAGTATGGCAATTCCGAATTCTTTTAAAAAGTGGGAAATGGATTTATCTACAACATGTGGCAAACTTGAAATGGTGTTGAACTTTACTTCATCTCCCATTTTTTCGGAAAAGGTGTCGAGTACCTCTTGAACATCGTCGCCAAAATGAACAATGTTGTTTCCTTTTTGCATTTCCAATGATAAAAGCAGTGCATTATTGCCATTGTTGCGAATGTAATTTGTTGGCTTTTCGTAACGTCTTTCTATATAGGCAACATCTTTTAAGCGAATTATGTTGTTGTCTTGGTCGTTAAATATTATTTGTTCCGCCAAATCTTCTTCAGATTCAAATCGAGGTGGCAAATGTATTGGAAGCACCAAGTCGCCATTGTCCAATTGTCCAGAGTAATTAATGGATTCCTGTAACTTGAACGAGGCTAGTATATTGGAAGGTTTTAGGTTGAACTGCGTAAGTTTTTCGGGCTTTACATAGATATAAATTTCTTCTTTTTGTGCACCAAAGCGTTTAATTTTCGATACGGTGGACACTTTTCTAATTTCACCTTCCAGCTCTTTCATTATATCTTCCAATTCGCGGTAGGAATGTTTTTCTGAAGACATTGTAATTAATAATGCCGATGTGTCGCCAAAATCATTGCTCCCCACCAAAGCCAAAACGCCCGAAGGCAATTGCATTTGCAACTCACCTAAACCGTGTCTTAATTTTGACCAAAATTTATCGGCATTTCTAACATTATCATTCAATTCAACATAAATAATCATTTGCCCTTCTTTTGAATGGGAATAGGTCTTTAGCTTGTTTACTTCTTCATATCCAAAAATGTAATCTTCGACAACCGTGGTAAGTTGTTCTTCGACTTGAAGCGATGTTGACCCTGGAAAAACGCCAACAATTACACCTTGACGGATGGTGAATTCGGGAAATTCCCGACGAGGCATATTCTCTAAACCAAAAATCCCTAAAAGCATCATAACGCAAGCGATAACCAATACAATTTGGTTGTGCTTCATCATCGCTTCAATAAAGTTTATTTTTTTCATCTGTAGTTACTTTTATTGGTTTAGGTTAAAAACAACTTTGTCGTTTTCCAAAAGTTTGTGCTGTCCTTCGGTCACTATGATATCGCCCTTGTTTAAACCTGATAACACTTCAATATTGTTGTTCATAAATGCACCCAATTGCACATAGATTTTGGCCACGGTGTTGTTTTCCTGTACTTTAAATACATAGGTTTTGCCGTTTTCTTCTCTAAAAACGGTACGGTACGGAACGGTAATTTTATTTATTTGCGGAGCGGTTTTGGTAACAACATCGCATGCCATTCCGGATTTTATGATTAACTCGGGATTTTTTAACAGCACCTTTACTTCGTAGGTCTTGGTGAGCATATTTGCGACCACGCCTATTTTTTCTATGTCACCAAAAAATTCTTCATTACCAATGGCAGGGATGACCACGGTTACTTTTTGGCCTATTTGCAATTGGTTTATTTCATTTTCGGGCACCGCAACTTTTACATACACTTCATTTAGCGATACCAATGTAAAAACAGGATTTCCTGGAATTGATGTTGAGCCCACTTCTATGTTTCTTGCACCAATGAAACCTTGGCTCGGTGCTTTTAAAGTGCAATTCTGTAAGTTTTGAAATGCAATTCTATTGGCAGATTTTGCTTGCTCCAGTTTTGATGTTACCTCTTGCATCTGTATTTCGGGCAAACTTCCTTTATCGTAAACAGATTTTAATCGAGAATAGGCATCTTGTGCTTGATTTAAGGCCGCCTGTGTGCCGTGGTAGGCATTTTGTTGTGAAGTGTCATCTATTTTTGCAAGTATTTGTCCTTTTTTTACCCAATCACCTTCTTCTACATAAATAGTGTTAACTGTTCCGGGAAGCAAAAAACTAATGGGTGTAGAGACCTTTGGCTCTACGGAGCCGTTGTAGGTTAAATTTTCGCCAACGGCATTTTTGCCTATTTCAAAGACTTCAATTTTTGTTTGTTTTATAGCATTGCTGTTGTTTTCTTCGTTTGTTTTGGTTGATTTGTTACAGCTTACAACAAAGAGTAAAACTGCTATTAATGGTAATACCTGTTTGTTCGACATTGTTTTGGGTTTTAAAATACAATGCAAAAATAGATGCGAACATTTGTTTGTAACAGGTCTGTATGAAGTTAAAATTGGTTCAAATCAATCATTTTATAATGATTAAACCATTTACAGGTAGCATTATTTGGTCGAAGAATGGTATTTTGTATTAGTTTTCTTTTGCAGATACTTTGCCGGAGTATAATTTTTTATAATTTAAAGGAGAATTGCCAGTATGCTTTTTAAAAAATTTACCAAAGAAAGATTGGTCACTAAACTGTAGTTCATCAGCTATCTGGGCTATTGTCAATTTTGGGTCATCCAACAAGATTTTGGCTTCCATAATAACAATTTCATTGATTAATTGGCTTGCGGACCTGCCTGAAACTTCTTTTAATATTTTTGATAAATGTCCAGGGGTGAGACATAAAATATCGGCATAATATTGAACGGAACGTTCTTGCTTAAAATTTTCGTTCAATAGTTTTAAGAATCTAAAAGTAATTTCTTCATATCTAGTATTTTTTACTTCAAGATTAGGATAGGCTTCTTTGAATTTTGAAACATAGTAATACATAATTAGCCCAAAACTGCTTGCAATAATTTCTTCTTTAAAAAAAGACTTTTTGTTGTGTTTTTCTTTAATGATGCCTAATAGCTCGACAATTAAATTAACATCCTTTGGTTCTAATTTTAATTTCGGAATGACTGGAGTAACCAAAAAGCTAAAAGCGTCAACTTCTATAATCTTATACGTGTTTTTAAAAATAAAATCTGTGGTAAAGCTTAACGAAGCTATTTTTAAATTCTTTGAGAATTCCTGTAAATGAAAAACTGTTTGTGGAGTCAGTACAATAATCTCATTTTCTTTTATGGTGTAGGGAATTAGATTTATAAGCACTTTGACATAACCTTTACGAACGATTAAAATGCCATAGTTGTCTGTTCTGAATGGATAGGTAAAAGGTATGTTGTCAAATGTATCAGTTGAAATATATACATGTAAATCATTGGATTGTAATGTATCTCCAAGAGCTTCTGTAATTTCTCTAATTGTATGTTTTATTATTGAATTTGCTGACAATTATTTTTTTTAATGCAATTTAGTGTTTTTTAACGCATATTCATTTCCTTACCTAATTAGCTTTCAGTTTTAACTTTAAAGTATTAATATCTTCACTAATTTTCTTCTCAACCACTCTGGCATAAATTTGAGTGGTTGCTATTTTGGTATGGCCTAGGAGCTTGGAAACGGTTTCAATTGGGACGCCATTGGAAAGTGTTACTGTAGTTGCAAATGTATGTCTAGCGATATGGAAAGTTAAATGCTTTTTGATTTTTAGCTTTTCTGACACTTCTTTAATGTACAGGTTCATCTTTTGGTTGGAATATACTGGCAATAACTTTTGTCTTTGAACGCATCGAGGATGGTTCTTGTATTTTTCGATAATTCTTAAAGCAGCATCCAAAAGTGGTACACGAACCTTTGTTGATGTTTTCTCTCGTCGTGTGCTAATCCATTTGTTACCATCAATACCTAAAACAATATGTTCTTGGGTAAGTGAAAACACATCACAATACGCCAGACCTGTGTAACAGGAAAACACAAAAATATCCCTTACTGTTTTATGGGTTTGTTTCTCCAGAATTGAAGTTTCCAAAGTGTTGAGTTCTTCTTCAGTTAAGTAATCCCGTTCCACTTTATCAAAATGTAGTTGATAATTTATAGCTGGGTCTTTTTCCAACCATTCCAACTTCACACCCAATTTACAGAGCTTTTTAAAACGCTCTATGTGTTTCATTAAACCATTGTTGTTAAGATTGGGAAGTTTGTGCAAATACTGCTCAAAATCGATTACAAAAGCATAGTTAAGCTGCTTTAATTGTATATCATCAACTTTATATACTTTCTTGATAAACTTTTTTAGATAACTTTCTGTTGTTTTGTAATTTTTGAGTGTTCCTGGTTTAAGAACAGTTTTCATAGTCTTGTTGTGATAGCTTACCAACTGTAAAAGGGTTCTGTGCTGTTCGTCTGTTCCTAAATAACGGGATTTGACTGTGGCTACAGTTATTAGTTTTCCTTCTTTTTGAAGTTCGCTGTAACTATCGTAAAGTTTATTCCGGACTTGTTGGATGTAGTTGTTTAAAGCTCGTGCTTCTGGGGTATTGCCTTTTACTTTACCTTTGTTTTTGTTCCACAGTTTTTGCGAAACATTTCGTTTTAAACTGATTTCGGAACGTTTACCATTAACAGTAATACGAACAAAGATTAAGGCATTGTCTGTCTTTTTGGAATTTAGGCGTGTAAAGAATGTTACGCCAAAGGTGGTTGAAGTTTTCATCTTGAAAGTGTTTTGGTTGAACAAAATGTTCGTAACACGAAAATCAAATCACTTTCAAAAAATTCTTATGTCTTGGTGAGCTCACCGAATCACTCACCTATA
>CAYFJL010000122.1:0-8496 GCA_964343335.1 uncultured Polaribacter sp.
TCGTAAAAAATGTCTGTTTTTGGTGTCGCAATTTACGGAATTTTCAAAAAAAAGACGGTTTTTTTGAAGTCACAAAAATATGTTAAGCTCTTTTTTAATTACCTTTAACTCACAAGATCAATCAATCAACAAATGACCTTCAAAGAACAAATACAGCAGGGGATTCCAGATACATTACCAGAAAGAAGAACCTATGATACGACCATTAATCACGCTCCGAAACGAAAGGAAATATTAAGCTCCGCTGAAAAGGAATTAGCATTGCGAAACGCCTTGCGTTATTTCAAATCGGAACATCATGAAGAACTCATAGGAGAATTTCGTGAGGAATTGGAGAGGTATGGCCGAATTTATATGTACCGGTTCAAGCCTGATTACGAGATATATGCGAGACCTGTTGAAGAATATCCTGGCCATTCGGATCAAGCGAAAGCAATCATGTTGATGATTCAGAATAATTTGGATCCGAAGGTGGCGCAACATCCAGAGGAATTAATTACCTATGGAGGAAATGGCGCGGTATTTCAAAATTGGGCACAGTACTTACTGACCATGAAATATTTGTCTGAAATGACCGATAAACAAACCTTGGTGATGTATTCGGGGCACCCAATGGGTTTGTTTCCATCCTCAAAGAAAGCACCGCGAGTGGTGGTTACCAATGGGATGATGATTCCGAATTACTCCAAACCTGACGATTGGGAAAAATTCAATGCACTTGGTGTTACGCAATACGGACAAATGACAGCCGGTAGTTATATGTACATAGGACCGCAAGGAATTGTTCACGGAACGACCATTACAGTTTTGAATGGATTTAGAAAAATAAACAAGTCTCCCAAAGGAAATCTTTTTGTAACAGCCGGATTGGGAGGTATGAGTGGTGCACAGCCCAAGGCGGGCAATATTGCCGGTTGCATTACGGTTTGCGCCGAGGTAAATCCGAAGGCGGTTCACACAAGACATTCCCAGGGTTGGGTTGATGAGGTGATTTCTGATTTGGATGAATTGGTGTCACGTGTAAATCTTGCCAAAACAAATAGAGAAGTAGTCTCGATCGCATATCAAGGCAATATTGTGGATGTTTGGGAAAAGTTTGACAAGGAAGATGTACATATCGATTTAGGTTCCGATCAAACTTCCTTGCACAATCCTTGGGCAGGAGGTTACTATCCGATTGATTTGACCTTCGAAGATGCAAATAAGATGATGGCTGAAAATCCTGATGGATTTCGAAAAAAGGTTCAGTCAAGCTTGGTAAGACAGGCCAATGCCATAAATCGACATACAGAAAAAGGGACTTATTTTTTCGATTATGGCAATGCATTTCTTTTGGAAGCAAGTCGAGCTGGAGCTGAGGTGATGGCTGAAAATGGATTGGATTTTAAGTATCCAAGTTATGTGCAGGATATTATGGGTCCTATGTGCTTCGACTATGGATTTGGCCCATTTCGTTGGGTCTGTGCATCTGGTAAACCTGAGGATTTGGAATATACCGATGAAATTGCATGTAGCGTATTAGAAAGATTGAAACAAGATGCTCCTGAAGAAATCCAACAGCAAATGGCTGATAATATTCAGTGGATTAAGGAGGCCCAAAAGAACAAACTAGTGGTTGGGTCTCAAGCTCGTATCCTCTATGCAGACGCATTAGGCCGAATAGAAATTGCCAAAGCTTTTAACAAGGCGATTCAAAAAGGAGCGATTGGACCAGTGGTGTTGGGTCGCGATCACCATGATGTTTCCGGTACAGACTCTCCCTATCGTGAAACTTCCAACATTTACGACGGTTCTAAATTTACCGCCGATATGGCCATCCATAATGTCATTGGAGATAGTTTTAGAGGAGCCACTTGGGTATCGATCCATAATGGAGGAGGTGTTGGCTGGGGCGAAGTAATCAATGGGGGATTTGGCATGTTTCTTGATGGTTCTAAGGCAGCTAGAAAGGCTTTAAATTCCATGTTATTCTGGGATGTTAACAATGGCATCGCAAGAAGAAGTTGGGCCCGAAATAAGGAAGCAATTTTTGCAATTCAAAGAGCCATGGAGGCCAATTCGAAGCTTCAAGTTACGCTACCCAATATGGTAGATGACGATTTATTTAACAATTAAAACTAATAACTTATGAAAGCAAAACATTTTATTCTGTTAGGTTTGTTGGTGATTTTTAGTGCATGTAGCGCTATAAAGGTGACTACCGATTATGATTCGGGAGTGAAGTTTGAAAACTATAAAACGTTTGCTTTTTACAAGACAGGTATCGATAAGGCAGATATTTCGGACTTAGATAAAAAGAGAATTCTGCGAGCTATCGAAAAAGAATTAATAGCTCAGGGGTTTACGAAATCAGACAATCCTGATTTTTTAGTGAGCATTTTTACCAAATCACGAGAGCGGGTAAATGTGAATCAAAATAATCTCGGCATGGGCTGGGGTTGGGGTTGGGGCTGGAATCCATGGATGATGGGAGGAGGCTTCAACAATGTAAATGTTTCCCAATTTACTGAAGGAACCTTATTTATTGATTTTATAGACAAGGATAAAAAAGAACTTATTTGGCAGGGTGTCGGATCAGGCGCTCTAAGAATCCAAAATCGAGAGAAAAAAGAAAAAAGAATCAATCTATTTGTTCAGGAGATCATTTCGAGATTTCCTCCGAAACAGAAATAATTTTAAACTCCGAAGTTAGAGCTTCGGAGTTTTTTTTGACTTTATATTTCTAACTTCGTAAAAACAATTATAGACCATGAAGAAAATGATACAGCTATTCCTATTGATGGGCATGTTAGTAATGCCAATCGCCCAAGACTTTACCGCACAATCACTATCCAATTTATTGACTCAAGAAGATATTGGGAAAGGGTTGAAGGAGGCATTGGATCACGGGATAAAAAATCAGGTGTCCAAATTAACCGCGAAAGACGGATTCTATAAAAACGACCTGGTTAAAATTCCGTTGCCTGGAGAGTTGCAAAAGGTAGGTAAGAGATTACGGAGATTGGGACTTGGTAAGCTTGTAGATGAAGGTGAATTGCTACTGAATAGAGCTGCAGAAGATGCCGTGAAGACGGCTACACCTATATTTGTCAATGCTGTCAAGAAGATGACATTTGCGGATGCTAAGAAAATTCTTATGGGGCAAGAAGATGCTGCTACAAATTATTTAAAAGACGGAACAACCGAAACCCTTTATAAAGATTTTAATCCTGTAATCAGGCAGTCGTTTCAAAAAGTGGGAGCTGATAAGGTTTGGGCGCAAATAGCTGATAAGTACAATAAACTACCCTTTGTAAAAAGAATTAATCCCGATTTGGTGGATTATGCAACGCAACAATCATTAGACGGAGTATTTACAATGATTGCCATTGAAGAGAAAGGTATTCGTCAAAAAATTGGTTTAAGAGATACCAAGCTATTGAAAAAGGTATTCTCACTGCAAGACATATTCAAAAAATAGAGATGAAAAAAGGCCAAAACGTTGAGTTTTGGCCTTTTTCGAATTTGAATTAATTCTAAAATCTATTTTTAAACATCAGCACTTTTCACTGTTTCAACAATACGTCCAGCTACTTTGTATGGATCAGCATTAGAAGCCGGTCTTCTGTCTTCTAACCAACCTTTCCAACCTTTTTCAACGGTAATGATTGGAATACGAATCGAGGCACCTCTATCAGAAATTCCGTAACTGAACTCGTCAATAGATTGGGTTTCATGCAAACCAGTCAAACGTTGGTCGTTATACTCACCATAAACTGCAATGTGTTCTTTAGTTACTGGTCTAAAAGCTTCACAAACTTTTTCATAAATTTCTTGAGAACCACAGGTTCTTAAAAGATTGTTTGAAAAGTTAGCGTGCATCCCAGAACCATTCCAGTCTCCTTTCACTGGTTTCGGATGGTATTCGATGTAGTAACCGTAATCTTCCGTTAATCTATCTAAAATGTAACGAGCAACCCAAACTTGATCACCAGCAGCTTTCGCTCCTTTTGCGAAGATTTGGAACTCCCACTGACCACAAGCAACCTCTTGGTTGATACCTTCGAAGTTAATTCCAGCTTCAATACACATATCAGCATGCTGCTCTACTAGATCTCTACCGTGAGTATTTCTTCCTCCTACCGAACAATAGTACAAACCTTGAGGACCAGGGAATCCACCAACAGGGAATCCTAATGGTAATTCTGTGTGTCTATCCATGATAAAGTACTCTTGCTCGAATCCAAACCAGAAATCATTATCATCATCATCAATTTTTGCTCTTCCATTGGTTGGGTGTGGTGTTCCATCAGCATTTAAAACCTCTGTCATTACCAAATAACCATTTTTACGGGCTGGATCTGGGAAAATTGCAACAGGCTTTAACAAAAGGTCAGAAGATCCACCATCTGCTTGTTTTGTTGAAGACCCATCAAATGACCAGATTGGACAATCCTCTAATTTTCCGCTAAAATCATCTTCAATTTTAGTCTTACTTCTCATGTTTTGCGTTGGAAAGTAACCATCTAACCAGATGTACTCTAACTTCGACTTGCTCATAATCAATAAATTAATTTATAGTATGTGAACAAAAATCACTTATTTAAATCATATATCAAAAAAATAAACTTAATAATTGTTAGGAGTTGTTAAGAATCATTTTATCCATAATTTTAACTCAACATCATTAGTAAATTTTTAATTTTTTTTGATATTTCTGTTATTATTTCAATGCAGAAGGAATCTTTTTGATTGGCAAATTTAGACCAAACTTATCTTTTTGAAATTTGAAGAATGTTTATCACAAAAATGTACCTTTGTTGGGTAAATGAATATCATGAGTGAACAAGTTTCCAAACGTTATGCACAGCGAGGAGTTTCAGCGTCAAAAGAGGATGTACACAATGCCATAAAAAATGTTGATAAGGGACTGTTTCCCAGGGCATTTTGTAAGATTGTACCCGATCATTTGACCAATGATGATGACTATTGTTTGATCATGCATGCCGATGGGGCCGGGACCAAATCGTCGTTGGCTTACATGTACTGGAAAGAAACAGGCGATGTGTCTGTTTGGAAGGGGATTGCTCAAGATGCGTTGATCATGAATATTGATGATTTGTTATGTGTTGGTGCGACTGATAACATTTTACTTTCATCAACCATCGGAAGGAATAAAAATAAAATTCCGGGTGAAGTAATTTCAGCCATCATCATTGGAACCGAAGAATTGATATCTGATTTAAAAGAATTCGGAGTAACCATACATTCCACTGGAGGAGAAACTGCAGATGTCGGCGATCTTGTACGAACCATCATTGTTGATTCTACGGTAACAGCCAGAATGAAGCGAAAAGATGTGATTGACAATGCCAATATTAAAGCTGGCGATGTCATCGTCGGATTGGCATCTTTTGGGAAAGCTGCTTATGAAACGGAATATAACGGTGGGATGGGATCCAACGGATTAACATCTGCGAGGCACGATGTTTTTCATAAGTATTTGGCCGATAAATATCCAGAAAGTTTTGATGCCGAGGTTCCAGAAGATTTGGTCTACGCTGGCAATACAAGACTTACAGATGAGGTTGCAAATGCGCCTATTGATGCTGGTAAATTAGTGTTATCTCCAACCCGAACCTATGCGCCAATCATTAAGGCAATTTTATCTAAATATGATTCTGAGTCCATTCACGGAATGATTCATTGTAGTGGAGGCGCTCAAACCAAAATTTTACATTTTGTGGATGATTTGCACATCATTAAAGACAACATGTTTGACATACCGCCATTATTCAAATTAATTCAAGAGCAATCCAAAACCGATTGGAAAGAGATGTATCAAGTTTTTAACTGTGGTCACCGAATGGAATTATATGTTTCTCCTGAAGTTGCAGAAGATATTATGTTTATCAGTCAGTCTTTCAATGTGGAAGCCCAAATTATTGGAAGGGTAGAGGCCTCAGATAGGAAGAAGTTAACCATTACGAGCGAGTACGGTAACTTTGAGTATTAGACCGAATTGAGAAAAAATAAAAAAATCCTAGAGCATGCTCTAGGATTTTTTTTTTGAAAACTTGAATTAGTATCGACTTAATGCTCATTAAGTCTAAAATCTGGATAGGCATCCATGCCGTGTTCATGAGCATCTAAACCTTCTAGTTCTTCACGTTCAGAAACTCGAATACCTACGGTCTTTTTAAGTGTATAAATGATCAAAAATGATGTGATGATGCAAATCAGTGCATAGGAACCGATTCCGATTAATTGGCTTAATAATTGATCCCATCCGGCAAGATTTCCAAAGATTCCTACAGCTAATGTTCCCCAGATACCGCATACCAAATGCACAGCAATAGCACCTACAGGGTCATCCAGTCGTAGTTTGTCAATCAATGAGACTGCAAATACAATAATGGCTCCCGCAACGGCTCCGATAATAATGGCATCCATAGGACTCATTTGATCTGCACCAGCTGTGATTCCTACCAATCCTCCTAAAACACCATTTAAGAACATGGTCAAATCAAGATTTTTAAAGGTAAGCGTCGAGACAAAAGCAGCAGAAACTCCTCCTGCAGCGGCAGCTAGGCATGTAGTCACCAAGGTCAATGACGTTAATTCTGGATCTGCAGAAAGCACAGAGCCCCCATTAAATCCGAACCAACCCAACCATAGAATCAAAACCCCTGCTGTTGCAAGTGGTAAGTTGTGCCCTGGAATTGCTTTAATTTGTCCGTCTTTAAATTTTCCAATACGAGAACCAAGTAGCCAAACAGCAACGATGGCTGCCCATCCGCCAACAGAGTGGACAAGAGTTGATCCCGCAAAATCATAAAAGGGCGTATCTAATTTGTCCAAGAATCCGCCACCCCATTTCCAAGATCCTGCAATTGGATATACAATCCCTACGTATAACAAGGTGAAAATCATAAAAGGTCCGATCTTAATTCGTTCAGCTACTGCACCAGATACAATAGTGGCGGCGGTTGCTGCAAACATTCCTTGGAAAAGGAAATCGGTCCAATACGTGTAACCTTCATTATAAGCCAAATCGATGGTGCCTGCTTCTGTTAATGGTGCCGCAATTCCGAATCCTGCAAAACCAAGATACCCATTGAATTCTCCTGGATACATCAAATTGAACCCAGCAATAGCATACAATAAGAGTCCGACTGTAATAATGAAAATGTTTTTAAATAATACGTTGATGGTATTTTTTTGACGTGTCAAACCAATCTCCAAGAAGGCGAACCCTAGGTGCATAAAAAATACCAAGGCCGTACAGATCATCATCCATACGTTATTTGTTGTTAATAATTCCATAGTTTTTAATTAAGTGTTTGACCGCCTTTTTCTCCGGTTCTTATTCGGTAGGCTTCATCGATATTCGAAACGAATATTTTACCATCACCAACTTCTCCTGTCGCTCCTGCTTCCAAAATGGCTTTGATGGCAGCCTCTTTAAAATCATCATTTACCACAATTGATAAATACCTTCTTTGAATATCGCTAGTGCTATACGCTACGCCACGATAGACATGACCTTCTTTTTCGTTACCCTGGCCTGTAACATCCCAATAAGAAAAGAAGTTGATACCAACTTCGTGCAAGGCAGCTTTGACTGCAGAGAATTTTGATTTTCTAATGATTGCTTCGACTTTTTTCATAATAATGTTGACTTTGGTTAAACTTACATATTACTCCAAATTAATGGAGTAATATGCAAGTATCAAAGGATTTATATATGTTTTGTTTGTTTACAATGAGAAGAAAAATGATAATTTGTAGAAATCATTAGGAGCAAAACGTGTTGCGGAGTCTGCATAGTTATCACCGAATGAGAATCTAGCTCCAACATCACCTTTGGTTAGTTGAACATAAGGTCCAAACCAGAAGTACCCATCAGTTCTAGCTAAACTTCCACCTCCATTAGTTGATCCACCAGATAAATAAAGCTCTTCAGCATGCAGACCGATTGATAATGAACCTGAAACTTTATAACCTAGATTGGCCCAATAATGCATGTAATTGTTGGTTGAATTGCCTGGTCCAGTGTTATCTGTTAAGGCGCCATAGTAACCAATGTAAATTTGACCTTCAAATTTGTCAGCATCATAGTTAACCGTTAAGTTAGGAACAATACCATCAAAATACACTCCTCTTTGAGTTGCGCCACTAGATAATAAACTACCCATCGTGAAACCTAATTGCGGATTGATGTTGAAATCACCTGCTTGGAAAGCATATCCAAATCCGATCTCAGTCCATTGTCCCCATGCGCTACCTGTTCCAGCTCCCCACTGGATACCGTAAGCCGTTAAAGCTGTAGTTTCACTTAATTCGTAGCTCGCAGTCATCATAGGTGTAAAACCAAAGAATGCATCTTGGTTTAATGATAAACTAAAACTTAACTTGTCTTTTGAATCTTCTTGAGCAGATAATCCTACTGCTAAAAAAAGCATTAATACCGTTGTAATTTTTTTCATAATCTAAAATTTTGTAGTTAGAATGTGG
>CAYFJL010000123.1:0-8447 GCA_964343335.1 uncultured Polaribacter sp.
GAAGTACTATACTTTTTGGTTACTAGTTTGCTACAACCGTAAGAAACGTTGTCAAATAATTCTTTCATTACTTCTGATGTTTTGCTATTAATTCTGATGCTATTTTCCCAGAAATCAACGATGGTGGTACTCCGGGTCCAGGTACAGTTAACTGCCCTGTGAAATAAAGGTTTTTCACCTTTTTACTTTTTATTTTTGGTCTCAAGAACGCTGTTTGGAGCAGTGTATTCGCCATACCATAAGCATTCCCTTTGTATGAATTGTAATCTTTGACAAAATCATTCACACAATAAGATTTTTTGAATAGGATGTGTTTCTTTACTTCTTGTTTTGTCAATTTCTCAAAACGAGTCATGATTTTATCGAAGTATTTCTCTCTCATTTCTTCCGTATCCTCTAAGGCAGGTGCCAAGGGAATTAAGAAAAAGGCGGCTTCTTTTCCTTCCGGAGCAGAAGTCGGATCTGTAATACTTGTAAAGCTTGCATAGAATAGCGGATCGTCTGGCCATCTGGCATTATCATAAATATCTTTGGCGTGCTCGTCAAAGTCGGAATCAAAGAATAAAGTGTGATGCTTCACATTTTCCAATTTCTTATCGATACCCACCCAGAATAATAAAGAAGAAGGTGCAAATACTTTTTTATCCCAATACGATTCGGAATATTGACGCAAAGGTTTGTCTAGCAAAGTTTCAGTATGATGATAATCAGCACCACTCAGAACGATATCTGTTTTGATTTCTTCGCCATTAACCGTTAAAGAAGTCACCTTTTTTTTCGCGTCTGTATTAATTTTAGTCACATTGGCATCGGTCTTGAAATCAACACCTAATTTTTTTGCTAATGCTACCATGGCTTCCACAACCATATACATTCCTCCTTTTGGATGCCATGTACCCAGTCCGAAATCAGCATAGTTCATAAAGTTGTAAAAAGCTGGCGTATTACTAGGTTTTGCTCCTAAGAACAACACCGGGAATTCTAAAATGGAAATTAGTTTCGGATTCTTAATCTTTCTACGCACTTCTTTGCGGATCGTCGACAAAAACTGATTGGCACGTGCTATGGTGGTAGGAGTCACTAATTCTAATGGTGTCACCCCGGGTTTGTATACCAAATCCAATATGGCCGTGTCATAGTTTGCTTTAGCCGAATCGATAAACTTTTTCAAGTGTACGGAACTACCTGGTTCCTCTTTCTCAAAAATATCGAAAATCTCTTCCAATCTACCCGGAATGGTAATGGCAGACGACTCTCCAAAATACACTTCGTAAGCAGGATCTAGTCGATCTAATTGGTAAAAATCGGATGGTTTCTGCCCAAAATCACCAAAAAAGCGCTCAAAAACATCGGGCATCCAATACCAAGACGGACCAATATCAAATGTAAAACCGTCTCTTTTAAATTGTCTTGCCCTTCCTCCAAGTGTGCTATTCTTCTCAAGAACAGTCACTTGGAATCCTTCTTTAGCAAGATAACAAGATGCTGCTAAGGATGAAAAACCGGAACCAATGATGTGGATTTGTTGCTTCATAATTGTTTAACAAATATATTTATTTACTAAACAATTTGATCTGGAAGACTGAAATTTATAACACTTTTAACAATTCTGGAACGCCTCTAAAATGCTGAATATTGGATTCAAAATTCATTTCCTCAAGCATCCCTGCTTTCCTCCCAATCGCATAAAATTGATGATTGGTGCCTTTCAAAATTCCATCGATCTCTTTGAAGTAGGCGTCCATTTCTTCGTCGTAGGGACGAACCGTTAAAGAAGTAACATAAGAGATTTCTCTTTGACTAGTGAAAAAATAATCCAAATTATTCAAGGGAAGACTTTGTCCCAAATAAATGGTATGATATCCACGAAGTACCAATTCATAATTCAAGTACATCAAACCAAGTTCA
This sequence comes from uncultured Polaribacter sp., assembly GCA_964343335.1. Lineage (GTDB taxonomy): Bacteria > Bacteroidota > Bacteroidia > Flavobacteriales > Flavobacteriaceae > Polaribacter. Next base: position 1,909 of record CAYFJL010000123.1, read on the forward strand.
TGAATTTCATTCTCTGGCAAAAACAAAACAAAAGTCTTGTTCGAACTATTGATGCTGTATTGCAATTTTTCAGTGTTTGACTGAATTTTCTGTGCAATCAAGTTGGAGATAAAATGCTCGTGAGCCGCTAACAGCGTATCCGTCTGCCATAATAACCCAATGTGTTCTAAGAACGGAATAAACACATCCTTGAATATTTCACGGAAGGTTTTTTTGTGAAGTAAGGTGTTATAGGTATTGTTGAAAAGGATTTTATCAAACTGAAACATGGCAATTTTAAACTGATTGATTGCCTCATCTGTAGTGGCCTGTTGAAAAGCAAGCTCTCTAGCTTTTACAATGATTTCTTCTTCGGTTAACTTACCAATCTTGGAAATTTTGTAATCATGCTTGTTGAGAAGAACGATGTTTAAAAGTTTCTGAAGACTTTCAGGAGAATAAGATCTGATATTCGTTTCAGACCGATTTGGTTCGAGGAGATTGTATCTCTTTTCCCAAATTCTGATGGTATGGGCCTTCACGCCTGAAATGTTTTCCAGGTCTTTGATTGAAAATTCCTTCTTTATATTATTCACGCAGCATCGAATTTTGTGTACAAAAATACAAAAAATCTTAAACAAAATAAATTTTTAAGAAATTTGTAACAAATCGAAAGTACTACCTACTAATAGGTAACTGATTAACCACGGTGCAGAAAGAACTAGAGAAAAAATTTTTAGCCGATTTCACAAAGAATCAAAACATTGTGCATAAGATTTGTAGGGTTTATACCGCAAGTGCTGATGCCCACAATGATTTGTTTCAGGAAATAACCATACAACTTTGGAAGAACTACCCAAAGTTTCGAGGGGATTCTAAATTTAGTACCTGGATGTATCGAGTAGCTTTAAATACTTCTATTTCTCTCTACCGGAAATCAACCAAAAAAATCAATACTCAAAATTTTAATGACGTAGCCTTTAAGGTGAAATCAACGGAATATGATGATACGGAAGAAGTTCAATTAAAAGCGCTCTATGAAGCCATTCACAAACTCTCAGACATTGAGAAAGCCCTTATTTTCTTGTACTTGGAAGATAAGTCGTACCAAGAAATATCAGAGACGCTTGGTATTTCAAATGGCAATGCAAGAGTAAAGATGAATCGAGCAAAAGAAAAGCTAAAAAGCATGTTAAACCCATAAGGTATGGACATTTTAGATAACTATAAAAAGGCATGGGAAAACCAACCAAAAGAAAACGAACGAGTTTCGGTTGGTGAAATTTACAAAATGGCACACTCAAGATCCTCTTCCATTGTGAAATGGATCTTCATTATTGGAATATTGGAGTTCGTTGTCTTTAATTCCCTCTACTTTTTTATGGATATGGAAGAAGCACACCGACAATATCAAGAGCTCGGTCTGGAAAATTTTGTTTTGTATACGCAAATCATTGCTTATGCCATTCTCTTCTACTTCCTTGCGATGTTTTACTTGAACTACAAAAATATCTCCACCTCAGATTCCACCAGATTGTTAATGCGTAAAATTATTCGCACACGAAGAACAGTGCGCAATTACGTTTTATTTAACCTTGGTTATATCGCCCTGGTAATGATTGTATTTACCATTGCATCCATCAACGTGAATATGGAAGACCTAAATGGAAAGCAAATCGCGCTGTTGATTGGAGCAATGTCTATTTTTACCTTTTTAATTTTAGGGGTGATGTTCCTATTTTACCAATTGATATACGGTATCTTACTTAGAAAGCTTCGAAGAAATTACAAGGAATTGGCCAAACTTGAAGATGAGATCTGACTAAGAAAAATTCTTTAATTCTGTCAATAACTTTTCATGCATCTCATCGGTGTAATCAAGATGAGTCACAATTCGAATTCTTCCCTCTCCCATTGGAGTAAGTAAAATATCTTTCTCCTTCATCTTTTCGATAAAATTCATGTCTCCAATCTTGTCGGATACATAAAAAATGAGAATATTCGTTTCTACTGGTTCGATCTTGGTTACGTAATTTGATTGCTCTAAAACCTCCGCAATCTCTTTGGCTTTTTGATGATCTTCTTGCAATCGATCCACATGATGGTCTAGCGCATAGTCTGCCGCTGCTGCCAAATAACCAACCTGACGCATCGCACCTCCAAATAACTTTCGTATGCGATAGGCCTTGGTGATGTGTTCTTTAGATCCCAAAAGGATCGATCCAATTGGAGTTCCTAGTCCTTTTGATAGACAAATAGAAATGGTGTCAAACAATTCGCCATATTGCTTTGGACTTTCATTCTTTGCAACCAAGGCATTGAACAAACGCGCACCGTCTAAATGAAAAGATAGTCCGTTATCCTTGGTAACCTTTTCAATCTTTTGAAGTTCTTTAAAATCCCAACAAGCTCCTCCTCCTTTATTGGTTGTGTTTTCAATACAAACCAATCTAGAATAGGGAACGTGAATATCCGATCTTCCCGCAACAGCAGAGACTAATTGATCTGCTGTAAACATTCCTCTATTTCCATCGATTAATTTACAGGTAACCCCAGAATTGAAAGCAGCACCACCACCTTCATAATTATACACATGAGCATATTTGTCGCAAAACAATTTATCGCCTGGTTGTGTATGTAATTTAATAGCGGTCTGATTTGCCATGGTTCCCGAAGGAAAAAATAAGGCTTCTTCCATTCCAAATAAACTCGCCACCTTTTCTTGTAAGGCATTCATAGTAGGGTCCATGCTAAAAACGTCATCCCCTACTTCGGCATTCATCATGGCATCTAGCATGCCTTTGGTCGGTTTGGTAACCGTATCAGAAATTAAATTAATCACCATGGTTAATTACATTGATATTGTGTTCCGATTGGAGATCCATCAGGAATCTGTGGAGCTCTTGTTTTTTTAAAGGTCTTTGGATTCTTTAAGAAATTTTCAATCTGACTCGCATAATAGTCATCATACATTTTGCGGGCACCTGAATTTTTCTTCCCTTTCAGATACGAATGAAGCTCTTTTAACATGGTCATACTAATCGCATTCACTTGCATGTTTTGGTTTGAATTCGTAGCCAAGTACATTAATTGTTCTAAGACTTTTTTGTTCACTGTATTTTGCAATTCCAAGTAATATGGATCTGTTTGTTTTTTCTTAAAGGTTTTGTTGAATAATTCTTGAACCAACTCATCGTAGCCCAATTGCTTTTCATTCAATGATTTATGCACAATTAATCGCGACATTCTCTGCGGGTGCAATAGGAAACCAAGTGTCATTTCACTTGCCGTCTCAACCGCTGAAAAAGGATCGAACGCCACCCCTAACCTACTTTTAAAGGATTCTCTACTCCGATTGTATCCCATGGCCCGCGGTGGAAACAATTCAAGCTTATTTTTCGGAATTCCAATTTCTTTTACATCCAAGGTTTTTAATAAAGCTTGAAGCGCAATTCGTTCGATGGTTCCCGAAACAGGTTTCACCACCGTCTGGCTCCCTCCTTTTACCGCATAATTATAGTCCAAACCTCCAACGAGCTTCGAAGTTGCTTCGGTTTGATATCGATGGAAAAAATAAAGTGGAACAAACACATCTTCTAAAGCTGAATAAGGTTCGTCATTCTTAATATTATTGGTAGAGAATTTCTCAATGGAAGCTTTCCGAATTTTCAAGATATTGTAAAGCTCATCGTAAATATTGCCACCATTATCCCACAAATGCGCATAAATATTAGCACTGCCAGACGGTCTGGCATCCGAATCGGAAAGATATCGCAGGCCTTTGGCAAAGGCATCTTCCAAAATCTTATTCAATGCTTTTTCTTCATTAGTGCCGTTGGGAAAATCCTGATACGAATACGCAACAATGACCTTATCCCAATCACCAATTTTGGTATCATAAGCTTCAGAAAAATCAATTTTACCATCTTTCAAAGACAACTTCGGATGCGGATAATCCATCACCGATGATCTACCTGTAGTACTTGCCGCAAAATTATGTGCAAATCCGAGGGTATGACCAATTTCATGTGCAGATAATTGTCTAATTCGAGCCAATGCCATTTGCAAGGCAAAATTATCATCTGGATTCTCGCCATAGGGTGCTTGTAAAGCTTGAGCAATCATAAAATCTTGACGAATTCGTAAACTTCCTAAACTAACATGCCCTTTGATGATTTCACCCGTTCTAGGATCGGATATATTGGCGCCATAACTCCACCCTCTGGTAGATCGGTGTACCCATTGCACTACATTGTATCTGAGGTCCATCATGTCGGCACCTTCGGGCAACATTTTGAATTGGAAAGCGTCTTTGTACCCAGCTGCTTCAAAAGCCTGGTTCCACCATCTGCCGCCTTCTAACAAAGCGCTTCGAACCGGTTCTGGCGTACCTCTATCCAAATAATAAATAATCGGTTCCACAGGTTCTGAAATGGCTGCATTCGGATTCTTTTTCTCTAATCGATGACGATTGATGAATCGCTTGTGAATAGATTGATTCACTGGGGTGGAATAATCCATGTAACGCATTTGCCAAGATCCTGACCGTGGATCAAAAACTCTTGGTTCGTATTTATCATCTGGAAGTTCCACAAAAGAATGATGCTGATGAACAGTCACCGCGCTGGCATCCGGAGTTACACTTCTAATATTGTATCCCTTTGGAGTTCCTTTAAACGTGAGCATTACATCAAACTCTACGTTTTTAGGAAATGCCTTCGTACGATCTAAATGAAAAGCAGACCTCGATTTATCCAAACTATAATTCCCTTGACCGCCTCTGGCCAAGGATCTTGCTACCCCATGTGCATCGCGCATAAAAAATGAGGTCGCGTCTACCAAATAAGAATCATCCTTAGTCTCTTTGATTACGAATCCGTGTAAAACAGATTTGGCAAAAGCCTCTTTCACTGAATTTTGTTCCTCCTTATTATCGGTAATTGCTCGGTAATCTTGATTGGGTTGTACCAACAACAACTTATTCCCTGCCTTTTGAAAGTACACCACGACCCCGTCACCGAGTTGCCCTCGGTCTAATCCGATATCGTTGGAACCAATTCCTTGTGATAGGGACCTTACGTATAAGAACTCATCATTGAGTTTGTCAACTTGAAGGTAAATTTTATCGGTATTTGCGTCATAATAGAAATCAAAATACCCTTCGTATTTGGTAAAACCTTTTTTGAGTTTGTCTCCTGTTTTCGATATAAAAACCTGAGCATTGCTGTTCACTTGGAATACAATTAGACCAAGAATGACAAGAAATTTCTTCATAAGTTGTAGCTGTTAGTTGTTCTTTTTAAAGTCGGATTTTGATTCAAAATTCAACAAAAATTGAGTTACTTTTGTGTTCGCCTATGATAACACAAGAACATCTCAAAGATATAGCAACTCGTACTGAAAAACTAAAATCATACTTAGAAATTGATAAAAAGTTGATTGAAATTGCCAATCTTGAGGAAAAATCTGCCAACCCTGAATTTTGGAATAATCCCAAGGAAGCCGAGGTAATTATGAAAGATTTACGAATCCAAAAGAAATGGGTTCAAGATTACCAATCGGTGGCAACGCTATCCGAAGATCTCAATGTGCTTTATGAGTTTTACAAAGAAGGAGAGGTTGAGGAAAGCGAAATAGCAGAAAGTTTCAATCATACCCTTGAAGTATTGGAAGACATCGAATTTAGAAACATGTTGTCCGAAGAGGGCGATGCGCTATCAGCTGTAATTCAAATTACGGCAGGTGCAGGCGGAACCGAAAGTTGCGATTGGTGTGAAATGTTATTTCGCATGTACACCATGTGGGTAGAGAAGAATAATTTCAAGATGAAAACGCTGAACTATCAAGCCGGTGACGTAGCTGGGATAAAAACAGTCACTATTGAGATTGATGGCGATTATGCCTTCGGATGGCTGAAAGGTGAGAACGGCGTTCATCGTTTGGTTCGAATCTCTCCTTTTGACAGCAACGCCAAACGTCATACGAGTTTTGCCTCGGTGTATGTATATCCAGTTGCTGATGATTCCATAGAAATTGAAATTAATCCGGCTGATATTGAAATTACCACGGCAAGATCAAGTGGTGCAGGCGGACAAAACGTGAATAAGGTTGAAACCAAAGTTCAATTGGTTCACAAACCAACGGGAATTCAAATTCAGTGTTCCAACTCCAGATCGCAGCATGACAATCGAGCTACGGCACTTCAAATGTTGAAATCTCAATTGTACGAGATCGAATTGCAAAAACGTCAGGCTGCTCGTGATGATATTGAAGCTAGCAAAATGAAAAACGAATGGGGAAGCCAGATTCGAAACTATGTGATGCATCCTTATAAATTGGTAAAAGATGTGAGAACAAGTGTTGAAACCGGAAATGTTGACGCCGTTATGAATGGAGATTTGGATGCCTTTTTAAAAGGATATCTGATGATGAATGGACAGAAGAACAGTTAACAGTAATCAATAAACAATTAACAATTAGCAGTTAGCAATTAGCAATAAGAAGTTAGAAGTTAAAAGTTAAAAGTTAGAAGTTAGAGGTTAGAAGTTAGAAGTTAGAAG
>CAYFJL010000124.1:0-8367 GCA_964343335.1 uncultured Polaribacter sp.
CCAGCTATGGTCACTTTAACCCGGCGAGGGTGGTATACTATGTCCGGCGTTTCCACATTGACATTTATGTGTGATATTCCACATTCCAGTCGGCATTAATTTCAACCTTGATTTTTCATTTTCACCAATTCTACAGTACCATCATCCTTATTTACAAAAATGAAATCAGCATAGGCTCCGGTTAGACCATATAAATCGCGGTCCCCATAAATTGTGGTTTTATCGGTCACAAATTCAATATCTTCATTGATGGAGAAGGAATATCGTTCGACTGTGGAATTGAACAATGAATTCATATAATTAGGATAGTTCTTGAATTTAACCTCATTATAATCGGTGTCCAATATTCGGACGAATGCTCTTTCTGCATCTTTGAAAATCCTTAATCTATTCTCCAATTCATTCTTGCCGATCTCATTAAAATCAGTTGGATATTGATATTGTTTGATTTCTAATGATTTGATATCAAAGAAAAACAAGACTATCTCATCGGTAATTCGAGAACCAAAGTTTTGAGGAAATTCATTGGACAATATCCTTAATCTTTTATCATGTGGTTTGACAACAAGTCGATTAAAACTATCATTTTTTTCAGAAATACCTATGTAGTGCAATCGATATTTTGTAAACTCCCTATAGTTTTCAAAACCTGAGAAAAAAGGTACTTTACGAGAGAGGTCATAAAGGAATTTTTCGGTGGTAAACCAATCTATTACTTCAGGAACGTCATTGGTATTCCAAATCCTTATAAGTTTATCTCCTAATTCTACGTCTAGGTTTCCAAAGTCAGTTAGCGGAAGATTGTAGTACTTGAACAACCTAGCAAGATCCAAACTCCCAGAAGAATCTCTTTCTCCCATTTTGAAACTGAATTCGATTTTCCCGCTAATCCTAAATTTTAATAGAAATTTCGATTCTGATTCAAAGACAAACTTCGATTCGGCCCTTTGTCCGATAAAATAAATCTTACTTCTTTTAAACCAATCCAACGATTCCAAATCTTCCTTGAGCCATTCAGATTCCTGATTGGAAATTGGGGGGTAAACCAACTCTAGATAATGAATTTGTGATCTCAAATTATTTTAGGCCAAATCGTTATTACTATAAAAAGAACCTTGTATATGGTTCCATTTTTCTTCAGTTTCTTTGAACTATATTATTCTTTTTTTGGTCTTGGTATTTTCACAATAAATTGTTCACCTTCAATGTCATTGATTAATTCAATGTTTGGCTCCTGTTCAAGCGCTCGCATTATACCAGAACCCAGCCCACTGAAAGGAAGTGTATGGGTACTGAATGCCACTAGCTGATTGTTTCGAATGACTGGATTGCCAAATTTGATATCCTCGACAGTTAAACTGTTTGGTAGTTTGCCTGGACTGATGATTTCTATCCTATCATCAAATATCATTAGTCTGATAGGAGAATTTTTGAAATAATCTCTATGGACGAGCGCATTTTGCAATAGTTCCTCAAGAGAAATTTCAGAAACCTCTAGTTTTCCCTGGGCATTGAAACTTTCCCCAGTCTGCAGAGAATCGAGATTGCTCGTCAAAAAACTCATGGCCTTTCCAAATATCTCTGGAATTGTACCTGTCAAATCCCTTGGTTTACTACGGAATTGATTCCCCTCAATATTGTTTCCAAAAAATGAAACGGCTTTTATGGTAAAAGCTGGTTTAACGGATTGAGGGTCTTTCCCAAAAAACAAAAGTCCTGCCAAAGTGAGTTGATCGTTCCTAATTACTCTCTTAGCTTTTAATGCTTGTTCGTAAGTAAGACCTCTTTCTTCAAAGGATTTCCCAAACTCTTTTTTAAAATAATCAGAGAAGGCTTTTTGGTCAATATCCTGGATGCTGGTTCCATGAACTTCCATTTCATCTGCCAACAAGTTTCCACTGCTTTGAAAAAGGCGCATGATTTCAGCGTTGTCAGTTAAAAGTCTTTTGTTTGATCCTTGTTTCACATAAATTTCCCCTTGTGGGGTTTTATATGGTTTATTTATTCCTTCTTTGGTATGAACGATTAAAATGTTCTTCTCTACGCCATTGTCTTCCACTTTGACAACCTCTGTGGCAAGGTAAACCGGTGGTTTGACATTGTCAGCAAATTCAGCTACCTTTCGATCAGCATATTCTACTTGTTCGGAAGTCAAACCAATAACTTCTCCGGTTTTGTCTTTTATTCCAAGTAATATCATTCCACCAAGTGAGTTGGACATGGCAACGATTTCTCTCGACATGCTTTCAGGATGTGGTAAAGTTTCTTTAAATTGAACTTTACTGGTTTCACCTGTACTGATAATATCTAGTAATTCGATTGCGTTCATTTTCTAATTTTATCTATGTTCCAAATACTATAGATGTTCTTTCTTCTATTAAATGCCTCATCACCTCCTTCCATAATGTCTACAATGTAACGCTGAGTTTGATGATTGTCTATTGTACCTGAGTGAGCCATCATTGTTTTCTCGTCATAGCTGCAAGCAATCACTTTCTCACTATCCCCCAAAACTGGTATGTTTGCATTATGGGTTGCAAAGATAAATTGCATATTTCCTTTGATCTTCTTTAATTCCTTTATAACCTCATCATAGATGGTTTGGTTATCCAAATCGTCCTCGGGTTGATCAATGATTAATACATTGTTCTCTCTTTGAGCGAGAAGAAATAAAATTAGGGCAGATGCGCGTTGACCAAGGGAATGTTTATCCAATGATTTATTATTATACTTTATAATTATTTTATTATCCACCTTGTAGGTTAACAGGTCGTCAAGGTATTCGGAAAATCTCCGCTTAAATTCCACTACCTGATTTTCATTTAATATGCTATTCAATTTGGAAGAATCTTTATATATCTCAATGAAATCCTTATAAGTTGACTCAATTTCATGGTAAGCAGATTCTCTAATGCCAGAACCCCTGAACACCTGTTTGAGCCTATCCATGAATTTATCCCTTCTATCTTTGAAAAGCACCTCAATGGTTAACTTGCTGTCGGCATCATTAATCCTATCGACTTCAGCTTTCAAAAGTTTGTATTCTTCCAACCAAAAATTGTTCAAGTCAGACAGACATTTTTGCAGAGACTGTTTTAGCTCAGTTCGTTTTGCTTCTGACTTCTCTATTTCCTTTAGCTTGAGTCGGGCAGTTTCAATCTGCCGATTAAGTTTCAAAAAATTATCTGGATTAATGGTGTCCGTATTGATTTCTCTCTTGATTTTGGCGAACTCTTCCTTAAGTCCTTCTTTTTTACCATGGATTTTCGAGAGGACTACCTTAACTTTCTCTTGGATGGCATTGGATGATTCCAGAACTTTTTTGATTTTATCAAATTCAATTTTTAACTCGATTTTTATCTGATCTATTTCCTCAAACAAATCAGAGTTTAGTTCAGAGCCTGAAATTTCCTGCTGGAAAAAATAATCATGTTCAGAGATTAAACTTTTAAGATCTTGTACATAATTGGCAATACCACTATGGAACTGTGTAATTTTGGAAATATCAGAATCAAAGTGTGTCTGTTGTTTTAACTTTTCTTCTACACCTTTCTCCTTATAAATCTTTAGCTGATGTTTGGAATTCTCTATAAGTGTCTCTGTTTCTTTTTTTAAGGAGTTTAGATTCTGTAACTTTTTTAAATCGGAAATTAAACTTTCGATTTCTCTTTTCTTATTACTGATTCTTGATTGTACAGGTCTTAGCCTGGTTCCAATAAGTCGTTGAATTAGATCCGATTCAAAATCAGCATCCTTGTTGGATAGATCCTTTTGTCCAAAATAAACGGGGTGATCGAAAATGGCATCTATTGAAATATTAGGTTGCAAGATATTATCTTTATAAATATCTTCTTTCTGCCCGTAGATTTTCTCTATCCGATATTCCTCTTGATGCTCATTCACAAGCGTAATTATAGATTTTCCCCCACTTTTCATTACGTGCTCAATGAGTCCGTCTTTGTAGCGCGGGTCAACTGCAATTTCAGATAGAGGAATGCCTAGTGTATATCGTATTATTTCTAGAATAGAAGATTTTCCACTTCCCCGTATTCCAATCAAGGTATTCAGTTCTGGGGAAAAATTGATACTGGTTTCATCTAAAAGCCCTCCTTCGAAAGAAATTGACTTAATGTAAGAGTTCTTGATTTCCGGTTTGTCCTTTGGTGATACACGATAATTTGAATCGGTAAGGGCATACTCAAGTGCCTCAAAATTAAAATCACCAACTTTAATATAGGTCACTCGACCATTACCAATTGCTTCAATTCCTCCGTGGGCATTGTCAGAACCTTCAACACAAGCAACTTTTCTATTGGCAAAATTGCAAAGTTTTTGGTAATTCTCAAGGTTGGCACTTTTTTGGACAGCCAGCACTTTTTCAAATGCTTCTTGTTTGATGAAATCCTCTAAAGTTCTACCTCTTAACTCTTTAAATAGTCCGTTGGTGTCATCTATATGAGCTAAAACAATAAAATAATCCAAGCCAATTTTATTTAAAGCCTCGACAGCTTCTTTTAAATTGAAATTTGAATTTGGGTAATTTGGTTTGTCATAATTGTTTATACCGTAAAAGGCATTATCAATAAACTTGTTTATATGATCGGTCTCTCCTTTGTACCATTCGTCATCAAAAACAATCAAGATGTGTATTCCCTCCTTTAATGAGAACTCAACACCTGGAAATAGCCCTATCCCTTCCTTTTTAGCTCTTTTTCGTAAAGAGACAAATTCACCTTTGTCGAATTTGTTATGATTAGTGATTACACCAATACCTATTTCTTGAGCTCGCAATTGTTCAATATATTGCCGCCCGAAATCATTTTGCTCTCCACTGTACGCAAACTCAGCATCTGCATTTGTGTGTAAATGAAAGTCAGCTTTAAGCCAGCAACTTCCGTTTTTAAATATGTTATATTGTGTGCTCATTTTAGTTTTTTATCATCCTTTGTTGGAACTAATAAGGCTCTTATATCAACGTCTAAAACTTCGGCAATAGTAGTTAGCACTTGAATACTTGGCTGAGCATTATTGTTGCAATAATTTGTTACTATTACGTAGCTTTTACCAATTTTTTCAGCCAACCAGGTTTGTGTTCTTCCTTGCTCTTTTAATACCTCTTTGATTCGATTCATTGTCTATATTATTAGACTCTTTCAAAACACGATATAGGCTTAGCTTAATTATATAATGTTTTGTAGTACTTTACTTTTTTATACAAAAATACAATATAAACCAATTCAAATGGGTCAGGAGTATACTATTGATTATTTAGGAGAAACTGTCATTGTTCAGTTAGAAAAATTCAAGTAAATAACCATAACTATTTCATTTGGCATCAAATACCATTATTTATGCTGTTGGAGGTGGGTCTATCCTAGGCCATTGATCTGAGACACCAAAATAATATGAACCCCACTTTGTGATGGTCAAACGACCTGCCCGCAGTGTGAGCAAGAGCAGCAACTGGAAGTATTATGCTAGAGTCATCAAATGAGCGATTTGTTCGAGAACCGAAAATGGTAAAGCTCGGGTAGGTTTCTTAGATTCATATTTTTAAAGTTAGCTATCTTGGAAACCCATGAGATATGCACTAAATGATAAAAAGGAAAAGATAGAGGTCAGTTTTTCTGGTGAACTTGCAGTATGTGAAATCTGTAAGGCAAATGTCAAAGGCCGAAAAGGTGAACAACGCATCAAACATTGGTATCATTATAAAAACAAAAGAACCGATTGTGATGATTGGCATGAACCCATTTCGGAATGGCATTTGACCTGGCAAAATCTATTTCCTGTGAAGAATAGGGAGGTTACGCTAGTGAAAAATGGGATATCCCATAGAGCTGATATTTTGTTGGACAATGGGCTTGTCATTGAAGTCCAAAATTCACCGTTGAAGCTGATGGAGGTGGAAAAAAGAGAACGGTTCTACGGTAGGAACAATTTGATCTGGATCCTGAACGGAGATACCTTGGCCAAGAATTCCATGCTCAAAAAAGAGCTTTTCACCTATCGGTATATGCTGACGATATCCATCCCTAAATCCTTTGTATATGTCGAGGATTATGATTTTCGGGCCCTAATGGAAGAGGTGTCCAAGAGTAATGAAATCGCCTACCTGAAATCGGAGGAAAATCTGTACGAGCTCATAAATGAAAACACCATGACCTTCAAGTTCCTTGATAATCAGATTGAGAACTTTTATTTGTTCGAGGTCCAATACAGATACTACATAGCCTGTGTATATGAAACAAGGTATGGTCAAACCGGGCTGGAAAAGTTTCGAAACCAGATTGCCATTGAGTATGGTTCCATTCGGGAAACCATTATGGAAATCAAACTGATAAAGAAATATTGGAAGAAGTTTGTCGATACAATGGAATTTCCAGTTTTCATCGATAATTTACAAGGGATGGAGGAAAATGAATTGTACTATTATTCTGAAAATAGAACCATAAGCAAGGAAAAATTCATGGACCATTATTTAAAATACACTTAAATTGAGCCAGGAGATGCTGAACTGACCAGATATGGTGCTCCCCACGATCCTTCAACAAGAACCAACAACTATATGTATCGATTTAGGACAATAGAATGTTTACTGGACAAGTACAATGAACTGGAAAACCAGGAAATATATTTTGCTTCCCCAGAAGAATTGAACGATCCAATGGAAGGTTTGAGGGATGTTTTCTGGAAAGGGGACAGGATTGTTTGGAAAAATTTGATCATTAACTATCTCAAAAGTTTGGAAAGAGTTTTTGTCTTGACCATACTATTGAACGATAGCAAAAGTATCACGGATGATGATCTGGTTGTTTCATCCGGATTATTACGCTACGCCTCCCCGCAAAGGAAATTTTTGGTGAAGGAAATTATCGATCAAACCTTCAAGACCAAATTTATCCGGGAATTGCCGATCAGATTGTCCAAAAGACGAACACCGATTCGACGCTCCGAACTGTTGTCCTACCTGCAGACCATCCATCCCTTTTTCCTAAACAGCATCTCAGAAATCTATTATAAACACAAGTTGACCTACAAATTGCAATACCATCAAGACCTGGGCCAATTTGAAAGTGTCATCGAGAAATCGGGTTTTTTACATGAATTGTTCAATAAGTTGGAAGAAGAAAACAATAAGGGTCAAAGTGATATTTTTTTCAATACCATTGGGCTCTATATCCAATCCAATAAACTACATATCGAGTTCAAACACTGGGAAGGGGAAAGTAAATCAAATGCTTTTTATCTGGTTTCAGAATTTCCAAACAGGTTTGTCACGAAATTGGAGAATGATATTTATCCAGATTGGTATTCTGCCTCTTTCCTTGAAAGCAATGAAAATTCTGCTGTTTGGGGACATTATGGGGATAATCACAAAGGGGTTTGCCTGAAATTCAAACCCATATTGAACGAGGGTAAATTGGCATTGAACTTGAATACGGAATATGGATATGGTTCTGGACCAATCATTGGAATGAGACCCCATACTTTTCGGAAAATAGAGTACCATAACAAGCACGTTGAAATCGATTTCTTCAGGTCTATGGGCAGGTTACCCAAAATTGAACTGGACAAATTATGGTATGAAGATCCCGATGGGAACAAGAGTGTTTGTGCTTCCCATTTTGATTCGCCCGAAAAAGAGGAGGAATGGCAGGAGGAATACTGGAAAAATTTTAATGACAGTCTCAAGATAAAACTTAGGGAATGGTCTTATGAAAATGAATATCGATTGGTGGTCCACGGGGATTTTATTGATTATTCCACTAAGGACAGCAGAAAATTAAGGTACGATTTCAAGGATTTGGAGTCCATTACTTTTGGCATAAAGACACCAAATTCCGCCAAACTCCAAATTATGAAGATTATAGATAAAAAATGTAAAGAAAATAGTAGGAAAGAGTTTGACTTTTACCAAGCATACTACTCAAAGGATAAAGGTCAGATAGAAAGCTTTAAGATGACTTTTTGATGATGATAATGGTATGAGACTCCAACCTATGAGAACTTCCTGTATTGATAGAAGCATTTAGTCGTTGAGCAGGCTCATTGAAAGAATTTCTACTATCCTTTTATACCCAAATTAAGATGAGTCGGATGGTTGGGACCACCAAAAAAGAGAACTTTTGAAACATCCAATATTTGGATGCCATATTATTGGTCATCATGTTCAATGGTACTCAATTTTATTCGGTGAGGGTGGTAGACAATGTCCGGGTTTCCAATCATAGTAATGTTTCGGATAAAGTATCAGTTAATAAAAGTGGGGTATCAAGATTGATAAAAAATGTCTAAATTAGTGGTGTAAGACTCCCATAAGTTTTGCCTCTGGATGTGCCGATTTGAACACGGTTCAGGGTTCGG
>CAYFJL010000125.1:0-8342 GCA_964343335.1 uncultured Polaribacter sp.
TCGAATGAGGTTTTTTTATTCAACTTATTTTAAAATCAAAGATTATCTTCTCGGTAGGTCTGATGAATCTTTTAGCGGTAAATCTGTAGTACCCATCAAATGTTTGTCTACATGATGTGCGGCTTGTCTTCCCTCAGAAATAGCCCAAACTATTAACGATTGTCCTCTACGCATATCACCTGCAACAAATACATTTGGAACATTGGTTTTATAATCTTTTATAGAAGCTCTATAATTGGAACGTTGATCTTTTTCAATTCCGAATTGTTTGGCCAAATAGTTTTCTGGTCCCGTAAAGCCTAAGGCAAGCAAAACCAAATCAGCTTTCCAAACCTTCTCCGTATTCGGAATCTCAATTAACTGAGGTCTTTCGTTATCCTTGAACAACCATTCAACCTCAACAGTTTTCAAGCCAGTTACATTGCCATTTTTATCTCCTATAAATTCCTTAGTAGAGATACTGAAAAAACGCTCCACCCCTTCCTGATGGGAAGACGAAGTCTTTAATCGCATGGGGAAGTATGGCCATGGTTGGTGTTCAGGTCTATCTTTGCTAGGTTTACTTAATATTTCAAAATTGGTAACGCTTTTGGCACCATGACGGTTAGAAGTGCCAATACAATCACTTCCGGTATCACCACCTCCAATGACAATCACATTTTTACCCTTTGCTGAAAGGATTTCCTTGAAACCTCTCTTACCATCCACATGCTCATTATTCATTTTTAAGAACTCCATGGCTTGGTGTACTCCTTTGAAATCTGCACCTGGAATCGGGATAGATCTTCGAGTGGTTGATCCACCACACAATAGAATGGCGTCGAAATCCTCTTTTAGTTTTTCAACCTCAATATTCACACCTACATTTGCATTGGTTTGAAACTTGATTCCTTCAGCTTTCAAAATATCCAACCGACGGTCAATAATATTTTTCTCTAGCTTAAAATCTGGGATGCCATAACGAAGTAATCCGCCTATCTTTTCATCGCGTTCAAACACAGTAACGGAGTGACCAGCTTTGTTCAATTGATTTGCTGCTGCCATCCCTGCTGGACCTGATCCAACCACTGCTACTTTCTTACCTGTTCGGTTTTTTGGAGGATTCGGTGTAATCCATCCTTCATTAAAAGCTGTTTCAACAATATTCTTTTCAATATTCTCGATGGTTACAGGATCTTCATTGATTCCCAAAACACATGCTTCTTCACATGGTGCGGGACACAGGCGACCGGTAAACTCCGGAAAGTTATTAGTGGCGTGAAGTATTTCAGCGGCTTCTTTCCATTTTCCTTTGTATACCTTATCATTGAAATCGGGAATAAAATTTCCTAACGGGCAACCACTTTGGCAGAATGGAATTCCGCAGTTCATACATCTGGCACCTTGCTCTTTTAATTTTGATTCCTTCATTGGAATCGTGAATTCCTCGTAATTTTTAATTCGCTCTTTTACCGGAGTATAAGATTCCGATTCTCTTTTATATTCTAAAAATCCTGTTGTTTTACCCATAACTAAGCCGTTTGTAATTCTTCTTCCTTTAATCTCTCTAATGCCAATCGATATTCTTCTGGCAATACCTTTTTGAACTTCTTCAGGTAGTTATCCCAATCATTTAAAATTTGCAATGCGATTTTACTATTGGTTCTTTTAAAATGATTTTTAATTAACTGATGTAATTGTTGCTCATCTTCCTGCTCAAAAATAGGTGTGATGTTTAAATCGCTGCCGTTTACATTTTTTTCAAAGCTATCGTTCTGATCTAAAACATAAGCAACACCTCCGCTCATTCCAGCACCGAAGTTCCTGCCGACTTCACCAAGAATTACGGCAACACCGCCTGTCATATATTCCAAACCATGATCACCAATACCCTCAACAACGGCCTTTGCTCCAGAGTTACGCACACAAAAACGTTCACCAGCTTTACCATTGATATATACCTCACCAGAGGTAGCTCCGTATAAGGTAACGTTACCGGTAATAATATTTTCTTCGGATTTAAAGGTGCTTTCTTCTGGAATACGAATAATTAGTTTTCCACCCGAAAGTCCTTTTCCCAGGTAATCATTGGTGTTTCCGAAGACATTCATTGTAACACCCTTTGTTGTGAAAGCTCCAAAACTTTGTCCGGCAGAACCTTTAAAATCGATGTTAATGGTATCCTCAGGAAGACCATCTGCACCGTATATTTTTGAAATTTCATTACTTAAAATAGCGCCAACTGCACGATCAATATTTGTAATATCAAAAGTCAAATTTGTTTTCTGACGTCTAAATAAAGCTTGATGGGCTTTCTTCACAATCAAGAAATCTAAATGAGATTCAAGGTTGTGATCTTGCTTGTCTGTATTGAAAAGTTTTACATCTTCAGGAACATCTACTTTGTGAAGAATTGGTGTTAAATCCAGTCCAGCTGCCTTGTAATGTTCAATGGCTTTGTTTCTATTCAATTTTTGAGATTGTCCAACCATTTCATTAACAGTTCTAAATCCGAGTTTGGCCATGATCTCACGAAGTTCTTGTGCAACGAAATACATGTAATTGACAACATGTTCTGGTTTTCCTTTGAACTTCTTTCTTAATTCTGGATTTTGAGTAGCGATTCCAACAGGACAAGTATTTAAATGGCAAACACGCATCATGATACATCCGCTCGCTACCAAGGGTGCAGTTGCAAATCCGAATTCCTCAGCGCCCAGCAAACAAGCAATGGCAACATCGCGACCTGTTTTCAATTGTCCGTCACATTCCAGAACAATTCGGTTTCTCAAATCGTTCATCACCAAT
This sequence comes from uncultured Polaribacter sp., assembly GCA_964343335.1. GTDB lineage: Bacteria > Bacteroidota > Bacteroidia > Flavobacteriales > Flavobacteriaceae > Polaribacter. The sequence continues at coordinate 2,788 of CAYFJL010000125.1, forward strand.
GTCTGCTGTGCTTCAGCAATTCCTAATTCCCATGGGAGTCCGGCATGGCGTAAAGATGTCAAAGGAGAAGCTCCTGTTCCACCATCATACCCTGAAATAAGTACCACATCTGCTTTGGCTTTGGCAACTCCAGCGGCAACCGTTCCAACCCCAACTTCCGATACCAACTTCACGTTGATACGAGCATCTCTATTGGACGATTTTAAATCGTATATCAACTGTGATAAATCCTCAATAGAGTAAATATCATGGTGTGGTGGTGGGGAAATCAATCCTACATAGGGAGTTGAATTTCGAGTTTTGGCAATTTCCTTATTTACTTTTGGCCCAGGAAGTTGACCTCCTTCACCAGGTTTTGCTCCTTGGGCTATTTTGATTTGAATTTCACTAGCATTTGTCAGATAATTCGAAGTCACTCCAAAACGTCCAGATGCTACTTGTTTTATAGCGCTATTTTTCCAATCACCCTTAGAGCTCTTGTAGAATCGTTCTTGATCTTCACCACCTTCTCCCGAATTCGACATTCCACCAATACGATTCATGGCAACGGCCAAGTTTTCATGAGCCTCTTTACTAATAGAACCATAGGACATGGCCCCAGTTTTGAAACGCTTTACAATTTCTGTCCAAGGTTCTACTTCTTCAAGCGGAATCGGATCATATTTATCAAACTCAAGCAAGCCACGGATGGTCATTAAGTTTTTCGACTGTTTGTTCACCAATGCCGAATACTCTTTATAGGTCTTCGGATCATTTCTTCGAACAGATTCTTGTAGCTTGGCAACTGTAAACGGATTGAACAAATGTTTTTCTTGTCCGCGGCGCCATCTATAATCACCACCAACTTCTACGCGTGGTTCGATGGTGGAAGCAAATGCTTTTTGATGTCTTTTTACGATCTCTTGTTCAATTTCTCGAAGGCTAATTCCTTCAATTCTAGTTACAGTATTCGGGAAATATTTCTCAACCGTTGGTGAGTTAATACCAATACATTCGAACAATTGAGAACCTCGGTAAGAATTCAACGTTGAGATTCCGATTTTGTTCATCACCTTAAGGATTCCCTTTCCAACCGCTTTGTTGTAATTCTTGATGGCTGGTAAATATTCTAAATCGGTGATCTCACTATTGTTTACGTGATTCTCAACAATTTCATTTACGATATATGGATTCACCGCGCTCGCTCCGAAACCGAATAACAATGCGAAATGATGTACTTCTCGAGGTTCAGCAGATTCGATAATGATACTGATCTGTGATCGTTTTTTATGTTTGTGAAGTGAGTGATTTACATAAGAACAAGCGAGTAAGGCCGGAATCGGAGCATGATTTTCATCCACATATCGGTCTGATAAAATGATGATGTTTGCACCTTCATCAACCGCTTTTGATGCTTTACTAACGAGATTATCCAAAGCAATCTCTAGTTCGTTCAATCCGCGGTTTACCTCATACAGCATGGAGATAGAGACCACTTTGAAATCCGGATTCGAATCGAAGTTTCGGATTTTATCCAAATCATGTTTTGAGATAACCGGATTTTGAATTTTTAGTTTTTTACAATGATCTTCATTGATTTCAAAAATATTCTGATCGCTTCCAAGTGTTAAGCTTATATCTGTAATAAGCTCTTCTCGAATACCGTCTAAAGGCGGATTCGTTACCTGAGCAAACAGTTGCTTGAAATAGTTGTAGACCAATTGTGGTTTTTCAGATAAGACGGCGATTGGAGTATCTGTTCCCATAGATCCAATAGGTTCTTTACCGTTCTGAGCCATGGGAGCGATGATTTTCTCCAATTCTTCCTGGGTATAACCAAAAACAATCTTTCTTTTGTTTAGCTCTATTTCCTCATAGTTAATAGGGCCTTTCTTTGCCGATAAATCCTTTAAGTGAACCAGGTTTTCGTTCAACCATTTTTTATACGGATGCTTTGATGCTATCTGTTCTTTTATTTCTTCATCATTCACAATTCTTCCTTCGTTCATGTTCACTAAGAACATTTTTCCAGGTTCAAGACGACCGTGATATTCTACATTTTCAGGTTTGATGTCTACGACTCCTGTTTCCGAGGACATGATTACGTATCCGTTTTTGGTAACCGTATATCTAGAGGGACGTAGACCATTTCGGTCAAGTACTGCGCCAATGTATTTACCGTCCGTAAAAGGAATAGAAGCTGGACCATCCCAAGGTTCCATTAAACAGGAATTGAATTCGTAAAAGGCCTTTTTTGTTTCCGACATATCCGGATTTTTCTCCCATGCCTCTGGTACCAACATCATCATGGCCTCTGGTAATGATCTTCCCGTCATTAATAGCAATTCCACCACCATATCTAATGTGGCTGAATCTGACTTACCTCTTAAGATTGTCGGAATAATTTTCTTGATATCGTCACCGAACCAATCGCTCTTGATGATCTCCTCTCGAGAGAACATCCTCGAAACGTTTCCTCTGAGAGTGTTGATTTCACCGTTGTGACAGATGTATCGGAAAGGTTGTGCCAAATCCCAAGTAGGGAAGGTGTTTGTGGAAAAACGTTGATGTACCAAAGCCAATCGCGTTACCAACTCATCATTGTTCAGGTCTAAGTAGTATTCATTGATATGTTCAGGCTTCAAAAGGCCTTTGAAAATGATAATCTTAGAAGATAAGCTTGGTAGGTAAAAGGAATTTGACTGTGATAATTTTGAATCGTAAATGCGATGTTCTGCTATTTTTCGAGCCGCAAACAACTTTAATTGAAAGGTTTTGTCAGAATTGTCATCCTTAGGTTTACCAATAAATATTTGTTTGATATAAGGTTCAGTTTCGTTGGCAATTTCTCCCAGTACTTCTGAATTTACTGGAACATCTCTCCAACCTAATAAAACTAAATTTTGGTTTTTTATTTCCTCTTCAAAAATGTCGATACAGAATTGTTTCTGATTTTCCTTTTGAGGAAGAAAGACATTACTTACCGCATAATCGCCGGGTTCTGGCAATTCAAAATCACAATAGGTTTTAAAAAACTGATGCGGAATGTCAATTAGAATTCCCGCTCCATCACCTGTAACCCCATCAGCACTTACGGCACCTCGGTGTTCGAGTTTTACCAAAATTTCTAAAGCTTTGTGAATAATATCGTTCGAACGTTTTCCAGTTAAACTACAGATGAATCCTGCACCGCAATTGTCATGTTCAAACTCTGGTAAGTATAAGCCCTGTTTCTCCATAAATCTTTCATTTTCGAACTCACTAAACTATTAATTTAATGAGGAAAATGTAAGGTTTTGGTTCAATCGGTATAATTTTTATAATGAAAATAAAAAAGTGATAAATAAAATATATAAAAACTAAAATATACTTGAAGAATTGTCAATTTGATAAATTTTAAGATAAATCGAATTCTAAGAATTTACTTTTTCTCCAAAATATTTCAATTTTTTCACTTTTACGGAAACGATTTCGTGTCGAGCTAAGAGAAAACATTTATTTTTGAAGTAATGAAATATCCGTTTTCATACCTTTTGAAAATCCAGTTTTTGGGTTTTCGTTTTTCAGGATGGCAAAAGCAGGTAAATGCAAAAACCATTCATGAAATGGTGGATAAATCATTGTCCTATGTTATTATGAATCAGGAGTATAAAACAGTTGGGATGAGTCGGACGGATGCTAAAGTCTCTGCTAAAAATTATTTTCTTCATTTATTTGTCCATGAGCGAATAGCACAAAACGCATTTGCTAAGGACTTGAATTTCAATTTCCCACAGGATATTCGCCTCCTTGAGATACAGGAGATTTCAACTTCTTTTGATTTGATTAGTGCTGCCAAACTGAAAACCTATCATTACTATTTCTCAGAAGGATCAAAGAATCATCCCTATGCTTCACCCTTTATGTATGGTATTTCTGACACTTTGAATATTGAATTGATGCAAGCGGGAGCCACTCTTTTTGAAGGATCGCACTATTTTGGAAAATACTGTACGAAGGCCACGGAACATACCATTTTACATCGAACCATTGATAGTTGTCAAATATCAGAGAATACTGAGTTTACTGCATCCTTCTTTCCCAAGAAAAGTTATGTGTTGAAAGTAAAAGGCAGTGGATTTTTAAGATATCAAATCCGACTAATGATGGCTACCCTAATTGCTTTGGGAAAAGAAGAGATCGATTTAGATTTTATTAAAAATTCTCTGATTCAAAGTGAAGACAAATCACCTTTGCCTTTTATCGCTCCCGCTTCTGGTTTGCATTTATACGATATCGAAATAAGCGGATAAAAAAAATCCACCTCAATGAGATGGATTTCTTTCATATTTTGAATATTTCTTATTTCAACAAACTTCTTGAAATAACGATTTTCTGAATTTCTGAAGTTCCTTCGTAGATCTGAGTGATTTTTGCATCACGCATCAAACGCTCTACATGGTATTCTTTCACAAATCCGTTTCCGCCGTGAATTTGAACCGCTTCAACCGTTTGTTCCATGGCTACCTTGGATGCATATAATTTGGCCATCGCAGAAGACTGATCATAATTATTACCTTTGTCTTTGTCCCACGCCGACTTCATTACCAAGTGTCTTGCCGCTTCAATTTCAGTATACATATCGGCTAACTTGAAAGCAATGGCTTGGTGGTTAAAAATTTCAGTCCCGAAAGCCTTACGCTCTTGAGAGTATTTTAAGGCCAATTCGAAAGCACCTGAAGCAATTCCCAAGGCTTGAGCAGCGATTCCGATTCGACCACCCGATAAAGTCTTCATGGCAAATTTGAATCCGAATCCGTCTTCACCAATTCTATTTTCTTTAGGAACTTTTACATCATTGAATTGTAAGGTATGCGTATCTGAACCTCTAATTCCTAATTTATCTTCTTTCGGACCAATATCGAATCCTTCCATTCCGCGTTCAACAATGAATGCATTGATTCCTCTATGGCCTTTTTCTCGATCGGTTTGAGCAATTACCAAATACACATCCGAACGGCCACCATTGGTGATCCAGTTTTTGGTTCCGTTTAATAGGTAGTAATCACCCTTGTCTTCGGCTGTAGTTCTTTGTGAAGTTGCATCAGAACCAGCTTCCGGCTCACTCAAACAAAATGCGCCTAGGTATTCACCAGTAGCTAATTTGGTTAAATACTTTTGCTTTTGTTCTTCAGTTCCGTAGGATTCCAATCCGTAGCAAACCAATGAGTTGTTTACAGATACCATTACAGAAGCAGAAGCATCGATTTTTGACAATTCTTCCATAATCAATACGTAAGAAATGGTATCCATACCACTTCCGCCATATTTAGGATCAACCATAATTCCCATAAAACCAAGTTCTCCCATTTTGTGAATCAATTCTTGTGGGAATTCTTGTTTATTATCTCTCTCAATTACTCCAGGTAATAACTCCGTCTGAGCAAAATCTCTAGCGGCATCGCGAATCATTAAGTGTTCTTCTGTTAAACTAAAATCCATTTTAATGTATATTTCGTAAAATTCGGTTCAAAGATATCGATTTCGTAACATTTTTTTCAATAATCTTTTGTTATTTTTAGGATATGAATAAAAAA
>CAYFJL010000126.1:0-8193 GCA_964343335.1 uncultured Polaribacter sp.
ATAGATTTACCCGAAGATTTGATCAAAGCGGTTGAATCGTGCAAAAATAACAAAGAAGTGCGCCAAGTAGGTATCGAATGGTGTATACAGCAGAGTAAAGAATTGATTGATTTCGGAGTACCAGTATTGCATTATTATTCGATGGGAAAGTCCTCGAATGTAAAGGCCATAGCGAAATCGGTTTTTTAAAATAATCGACTTTTATTTGGATTTTAAGTAATTAAGCCGAATCTTTGTCATTCAAAGTTCAATAACTTATTGATGATGTTATCAAGAAAGGTGGAGGGAATAGACCCTGAGAAGCCTTAGCAACCCTTTGTGTTTTCGATTCTAAATTGAAACTTAAAGAAGGTGCTAAATTCTACCCGTCGGTTTACGAATGGATAGATAACAAAAAGAAATGTTCTTTCCAGAGCATTTCCTATTTCTTAATAACATTTTTCGAGTACAGTTAAGCGAACATTTAGCATGCTTTCACAGGAAAGCTTTTAACTATTTGTATTAACAAAAACACTAGAAAAATGAGTACACAAAAATTCTCAACCAATGCATTACATGCAGGACACAATGTGTCTGAAAACGGAAGCGCAAGAGCCATTCCAATTTACCAAACTACATCGTATGTTTTTAACGATGCTGACCATGCGGCCAATTTATTTTCCTTAAAGGAATTAGGCTTTATTTACACCAGACTGAACAATCCAACCAATCAAATTCTACAAGAACGATTGGCAGCCCTTGAAGGCGGAGTAGGAGCCGTAGTTTTTGCTTCGGGAACTTCAGCGATTTCAACAGGTCTATTAACGCTATTAAGAGCTGGAGATCACATCGTAGCCTCTAGCAGTTTGTATGGAGGTACTTACAACCTACTGAATGTTACACTGCCAAGATTGGGGATCACAACTACTTTTGTTGATGCTTCTGATCCTACATCTTTCGGGGATGCAGTGCAAGAAAATACCAGAGCTTTCTTTGTGGAATCACTTGGGAATCCGAAGTTGGATGTGTTAGACCTTGAAGCCATTTCCGAACAAGCCAAAAAAGCGAAAGTTCCTTTTATTGTTGACAACACCGTAGCCACTCCAGCTTTATTGAATCCGATCAAACACGGAGCAAATATTGTCATCCATTCATTGACGAAGTATATAGGCGGACAAGGAAATTCGCTAGGTGGAGCTATCATTGACGCAGGCACCTTCGATTGGTCCAATGGGAAATTCCCAGAGTTTACCGAGCCATCACCAGGTTACCACGGATTGCAATACTGGGATACACTTGGGGCGGCATCTTATACGTTCAAACTAATTTTAGAAGGATTGCGTGACTTTGGTGGCGCTTTGAGTCCGACCAATGCCTTTAATATTTTACAAGGACTGGAAACCTTACCAGTGCGAATCCAAAAGCATTCAGAAAATGCCTTGGCATTGGCGAAATGGCTAGAACAACAGGAAGAGGTTGCTTGGGTAAATTATCCTGGGTTGGAAAGTAGTGTCTATAAAACTTTGTCGGATAAATACCTCCCAAAAGGACAAAGCGGAATTGTTACATTCGGAGTGAAAGGCGGATTCGATGCTGCAAAAACAGTAGCAAATGAAACCAAGTTATTCTCCCTATTGGCTAATATTGGAGATACGAAATCACTCATAATTCATCCGTCAAGTACAACGCATCAACAATTATCTAGAGAAGCTCAGGAAAGTGCGGGTGTAAGCGAAGATTTAATCCGTTTGTCTGTAGGTATAGAAGATATTGAAGATTTGAAGTCAGATTTATTGACCGCTTTTGCGAAGATCCCATCAACAATTTTAGTATAAATCATGACTACCTCCCTTCAATTTATAAAAGTTGAATCCTTTACTACGCAGAGTGGTATCCAATTTGCGAACCTTAGTTTGAGTTATCAAACCTTTGGAAAGCCATTGGGTACTGCTCCTGTGGTATTGGTGAACCATGCCTTGACTGGAAACAGTAATGTGACTGGGGAAGGTGGATGGTGGAGCGACCTTATAGGTCCGAACAAACCGATCGATACTTATCGATTCACGGTACTTGCTTTTAATATTCCGGGGAATTGTTTTGATGGATTGGCCATTGAAAATCACCAAGAGTTTGTAGCAAAAGACATTGCAGTATTATTTTTAAACGGCTTGAATCAGTTAAAAATTGAGCAACTGTATGCCATTATTGGAGGTTCTCTTGGAGGTGGAATTGCTTGGGAAATGGCATTGATCGATCCTTCAATTACAGAGAACTTAATTCCGATTGCAACGGATTGGAAATCGACCGATTGGTTGATTGCCAATTGCAGAATTCAAGAACAGTTTTTAGAAAATTCTTCGAAGCCTATTCATGATGCACGCATGCACGCGATGTTGTGTTACCGAACCCCCGAATCCTTTAAACAAAGGTTCCAGCGCTCAGAGAACGAGCAGTTAGGCGTCTTTAACGTCGAAAGTTGGTTATTGCATCATGGTAAGAAATTGCAAGACAGATTTCAATTGAGTGCCTATAAAATGATGAATCAATTGTTGAAAACGATTGGTTTTGATGTCTCTTATCAGGATGTAGAGGATTTGGTAAAGATTGAGGCGAATATTCATATTGTTGGGGTTGATTCAGATTTATTTTTCCTCGCGCAAGAGAATAGAGAAACCTATCAGGCTCTGGTAAAGCAAAAGACTAACGTTTTTTATCATGAAATCACTTCCATTCATGGTCATGATGCTTTCCTAATTGAATACGATCAGTTGGAAGCCATTGTGACTCCGATCTTTAAAAGAGTGAAAATTGCAGCATAATTGGTTCTTGGTTCTTGGTTCCTGGTTCCTGGTTCCTGGTTTCTGGTTTATGGTTGTTCCTAATCCTAGGGATTAGAACTTTGAATCCAATTGGTCTACAATTACGTCTCCATTAACTAATAACCATTAAACCAACATATAAGTCCAGACAATCAAAGGATAAGGAAAAATAATTTCCTTTGACCAAAATAGGTCTTTTTAATATGTAATTTTGTAATTCAATAATGATAAAACAAGGGAAATTATGGCATTAGAAATAACAGATGCTACATTCGATGAAGTAGTGTTGCAATCAGACAAACCAGTATTAGTAGATTTTTGGGCAGCTTGGTGCGGTCCATGTCGTATGGTTGGTCCAATCGTTGACGAATTATCTAACGAGTTCGATGGTAAAGCGGTTGTAGGAAAAGTAGATGTAGATGCAAATCAAGAATTTGCTGCAAAATATGGAGTACGAAATATCCCAACGGTTTTGATTTTCAAAGACGGTCAGGTGGTAGACAAGCAAGTAGGTGTAGCACCTAAGAATGTGTACACAAGCAAAATTGAAGCGGCATTATAAGTCCTTCTTTTTAAGAGATTACAGAAAAGGTTTGGCGAGTGCCAAACCTTTTTTGTTTTATCTTTATCCTAACAAATACTCCGATATTTTATGAGAAACTTCTTCTTTGTTTTTGCTCTTTTGATTATTGTTTCCTGTGCCAAAGAACCAAGCCGAATTCTAGATAAAGGAGTTTCCTTGGAGTTGGCCCAATTGCGAAAAAAACAGGTTTCTAATGTTTTGTACGAGCTTCATTTCCGGATTCCAGAAAAAATTGAAGAAGCTATTCCTTCGGACTTAACACTACACTTTGACTTAAGTACTAATGAAGAAGATGTTTTGCTCGATTTTAATGTAGATTCAAAAAATCTAAAGTCGCTAAGGATTAATGATCTAGCCACTGAAATCAATCATCAAAATGAACATATCATTCTAGATAAATCCAAGCTGACAAATGGAAGAAATAAGATTGAAATTTCCTTTGATGCAGGAGAGACTTCCTTGAATCGAAATGATGAGTTTTTGTATACCTTACTAGTGCCTGATCGCGCGAGTACCTTGTTTCCTTGTTTTGATCAACCCGATATCAAAGCCAAATACAAATTAACGGTCACAACTCCGAGAGATTGGGAGGTTTTGGCTGGAGGAACATTGAAGAAATGGAACTCCCAAGACAATAAAGTAACCCGTTCTTACGCGACCTCTGATTTGATGAGTACTTATCTATTTTCTTTTGTGGCCGGTAAATTCAGTCAAGCGAAACAGAATCCAGGTGCTTTTCCAATGCGCTTTTTGTACCGCGAAAACAATCAAGAAAAGATAACTGAAAGTGTGTATGAAGTTTTCAAGATCCATCAAAACTCGATTGATTATTTAGAGAATTACACGGCCTACAAGTTTCCTTTTCAAAAGATGGACTTTGCGGCCATTCCACCTTTTCAATATGGAGGTATGGAACATGTGGGAGCCATTCAGTATCGCGAATCATCCTTATTCTTAGATAAAAATGCCACACAGAATAGAAAATTAGGGCGCGCGAAATTGATTGCCCACGAGACCTCTCATATGTGGTTCGGAGATTTGGTGACCATGCGATGGTTCAATGATGTCTGGATGAAAGAGGTTTTTGCCAATTTTATGGCCGATAAGATTGTGAATCCGGTGTATCCTGAAATCAATCACGGATTGAGTTTTATGATGTCGCATTATCCAAGAGCGTATAATGAAGATCGTACCAAAGGTACCAATCCGATTCGTCAAGAACTGGGAAATCTAAAAAATGCAGGTTCGCTTTATGGTCGAATCATTTATAACAAGGCGCCTATCATGATGCGTCAGTTGGAATATTTCTTGGGTGAGGAATTGTTTCAATTCGGGATTCAGGAATACATCAAAACCTATGCGAATGACAATGCCGATTGGAGTGAATTGGTCAGCATATTGGATTCAAAATCGACCAAAAATGTAAAAGCATGGTCTGACGTTTGGGTGAACTCATCTGGTCGACCCATCTTTTATGAAGAGGTTGAGACCAATGATAAGGGTAGCATTACCAAGTTCGTATTGCATCAAAAAGCAGAAGACGAATCTGATAAAATTTGGCCACAATCCTTCAAGATTTATTTGATGGATCAACGAGGCTACGAAAAAATTATTGGTATCAAAAATATGGGGAAATCTTTTGATTTAACCGAAGCTATGAAGGGATTTCGACCAGGTCAAGTATTATATAATACAAACGGTTTTGGCTATGGGGTATTTCCAATTTATAAAGATCAGCTAGATAGCTATAAAACCATTAAAGACGAAGTTTCAAGGGGATATCAGTATATCAATTTATATGAAAATATGTTAAATGGTACTATTTCTACAAAACGAACTTTTGATATTTTCTTAGATGGATTGGAAGTGGAGACAAACGAATTAGTTGCAAATTATCTTTCAGGCCGTTTGAATCGAATGTATTGGATCTTTTTGAGTAGGAAAGAACGAGACGGACTCGAAGCGGATTTGGAAAATCGAATTTTTACCTTGTTGAATTCCAAGATTTCTGCCAATCTCAAACGAACTGTATTTGGTTTGTATCAGAATGTGGCGCAATCGGAAAAAGGGCAGGCCAATTTATTCGGAATTTGGAACAAAGACATCCAGATCAAAGACTTGTTTTTGAATACGAATAATTACTCAAGTCTTGCTTTACAACTAGCCTTGTTTGAACATCCAAAGGCAGACGAGGTTTTGAAGATGCAAAAAGAGCGCATAAAAAACCCTGATCGTTTGGCACGATTCAATTGGTTATTGTCTTCGGTTTCTAAGGATGAGAAAATTCGAGATGAATTTATGATCTCACTTTTTGAACCTAACAATCGAGAAAAGGAATCTTGGGTACAGGCTACTTTGGGTAATTTACATCATCCCCTAAGGCATGCAACATCAACAAAACATTTGAATAAAGTGTTGGAAGAATTGGAGGAGGTGCAATTAACGGGTGATATTTTCTTTCCGAAAGAATGGTTGGCCAGTTCTATTGGTTACTATTCGAGCAAAGAAGCTTATGACATTTTACAACAATTTTTAGATGAAAATCCAGATTTAAAGCCTAGTTTGCGTTTAAAGTTGTTGCAAACCACCGATGATTTGGAACGATCTCAGACGATTAAAGGGAATTAAGAGTTACGGTTTATGATTTTTGATTTAGGAATTGCGGTATTCCCACCAATGAACTTCAGGATTTCCAAGTTTCGGAAATAATCTATTAACTATTTTTCTGATACAATTCGAGATTTGCATTCATAAAATAAATGTATTTACTTTGTAATTACATTTTTTAAAAGTATGGAAGCATCAATTATAAAGATTGGGAACTCAAAAGGTTTGCGATTGAGTAAGACAATTTTAGAGAAGTATAATATCAAAGACAAAGTTGAACTCATTTTGGAAAAAGGTCAGATAATAATTAAACCGATTACAATTCCTAGAAAAAACTGGGATATTCAGTTTCAAAAGATGTCGGAAAATGGAGATGATCAATTATTGATGAATGATGTTTTTGAAGATGATCATCTAGAAGAATGGAAATAAATCAATACCACATCGTTTTGGTGAATCTTGATCCAACCATTGGAAGTGAAATAAAAAAGACCAGACCTTGCGTTGTAATCTCTCCTAATGAAATGAATCGCTATCTACGGACCTTGGTCATTGCTCCCATGACCACCAATACAAAAAAATATCCTACCAGAGTGGGGGTAATTCATGATCAAAAACGAGGAATGATTGTTCTTGATCAAATTCGGACCATTGATAAACAAAGAGTAATTCGAGTTTTGGGAGAACTGTCTTCAAGGGAAATCAAAAAATGCAAAGCAGTAATTCAAGAAACTTATGTGGATTAATCCATTAGGATTAAAAATCTAACTTCTCAATTTGTAACTTTATACTTTTAACTTTTCAAACCTTTTAACCGATTCCCTTGAACATCTCCGACGTACAAAAAATAGACGCTCTCAATCTCGAACTACTTGCCAAAAGCATCGTAGAGGGCTTTATATCAGGAATGCATAAGTCGCCCTTTCATGGATTTTCCGTAGAGTTTTCAGAGCATAAATTGTACAATACAGGGGAAAGTACACGGCATGTCGATTGGAAACTCTTTGCAAAAACAGAGAAGCTGTACACGAAGAAATACGAGGAAGAAACCAATTTGCGCTGTCATATTATCGTTGACAATTCGGCCTCGATGCACTATCCACTTATAAAAAATAAAGATTTTGACAATCTGAATAAAATCGGATTCTCGGCTTTTGCTGCTGCTGCATTGATCGAAATTTTCAAGCGCCAGCGCGATGCTGTTGGGCTATCGGTCTATTCCAATGAATATGACTTTTATGCCCCAGAAAAGGGAAATGAGCGCCATCGAAAGTTGTTGTACAATGAGTTGGCTAAGTTATTGGAAAGCACTTCATCCGCAGCCACAAATACCTATAGCTACTTACACAATATTGCGAACAAGATTCACCGCAGGTCCTTGATCTTTTTGTTTACAGATATGTTTCAAACCGATGTGGATCAGCAGCAGTTGTTTGATGCCTTACGTCATTTGAAATACAACAAGCACGAGTTGGTGGTTTTTCATACCTATGACGGACAAAAAGAATTCAATTTCGATTTCGACAATGCTCCCAAGAAGTTTGTAGACGTGGAAACTGGGGAGAGCATTAACCTATATGCCGATAATTTTGCTGAGAAATACAAAGAATTGGTGAAAAAGTATTTTAAAGATATAGAAGAACTTTGCCTCCAGTATCAGATTGATTATGTACCCGTAGATATCCATGAAGGCTTCGGAAAGGTATTGACGAATTATCTGATTAGTCGAAGAAAATTTTTATAAAAGTCTTTGTGGTAATTAAAAACAAAGTTATATTTGCATCCGCAAAAAGGTCTGGTAGTTCAGTCTGGTTAGAATATCTGCCTGTCACGCAGGGGGTCGCGGGTTCGAGTCCCGTCCAGACCGCAAAAACCTCTCAAAAAATTGAGAGGTTTTTTCTTTTTATATACTGATAAATAAGCTATTACCTTTCTAATTTCTTTTCTCATATTTTTTTGATTGTGCAACATTTGTGCAACAATTTTGATAGAATTTTATAAGAGTAACTCATTTCTTCCCTTCTCTACTACTGTCATCTCTGAGCTCAAAGGAAATCCGTAATAGTACTGTCAATATTATTTGTACCTTTAAAAAGCTAAACAGTCCCTTTTTTATTGAATTTTAAAGACCGATACTTAATGTATTGGTTAGATGTATTGTATTAATAGCAAAATATGAAAACAACAAGTATTAAGGGAGAACTT
>CAYFJL010000127.1:0-8106 GCA_964343335.1 uncultured Polaribacter sp.
AATAAAGGAGAAGACTTCTTTGATTTCTGTCGTGAAACCCATCTCCTCTTCTAACCTTCTTTTTCCAGCTTCAATATTGCTTTCTCCAGCTCGCTGATGAGAACAACAAGTATTGGTCCATAATAATGGTGAATGATATTTATGCTTTGCTCGTTGCTGAAGCATCAATTCCTTGTTATCATTGAAAATAAAAACAGAAAAAGCACGGTGCAATTCTGCCTTTTCATGTGCCTCCATCTTAGGCATTAACCCTCTTGGATTGTCATTTTGATCTACTAATATTACTTGTTCTTCCACGGTTGCAAAGATACATCAATACATAGTGACACTTCTTAAAATTTTAATAAAAGCAAGAGCATTGAAATTTAACGAACCAACCATTATCTTTGACTCTGCAAAAATTATCTCCTTTGAAGCATTATATGAAACCGTTTTTCCTTCTCTTACTTGTCTTGACTTTCAGTTGTAATGAAAAAAAACAAAAAATCGAGAAAAAAGAATCCAAACCTAAGGTTAAACCTGAAATCAAGATTGGAAAAGAAAAAGAAGAAGTCGCAGTAAAAACATGGGATAGCCTAAACGCGAATAATGTAAAACCATTCTTCATAGAGTTCGGAAAGCAAAACAAACAGACTGTTGTAGAGATCACTACCAAATTTGGCAAGATTAAAATAAGACTCTACAACGACACCCCAATTCATAGGGCCAACTTCCTATTTCTAACCAAGATTGAATATTTCAATACCACTGTATTTTACCGCGTTGCGAAGGATTTTGTGATTCAAGGCGGCAATTCAGACCACTTTTACACCATCAAGCAACGAAATAAATATGGGAATTATCAGTTAGAACCTGAGTTTCGAAAAAATCGACGTCACAAGTTCGGAGCCCTTGCGGCTGCGCGTGACTGGGAAAATAATCCGAATAAATTATCGAGTCCCTTTCAATTTTACATAGTACATAAGCGAGATGGCGCGCACCACTTGGATGGTGAACATACTGTATTCGGTGAAGTGATTTCGGGATTTAAAACCATGGACCGCATTGCATCAGTAAAAGTTGGACCAGACGAATGGCCAATAAGCGATGTACACATGACAATCAAGATTTTAGAATGATTTTCTCATCCTAAAATGTATCTTTGCATGCTAATTTTTTACAATGAGTTTTTTAACGGAAATTGAACGGAGACGAACATTCGGAATTATATCGCATCCTGATGCGGGTAAAACGACATTAACGGAAAAACTACTGCTTTTTGGAGGAGCTATACAAGAGGCTGGAGCCGTTAAAAACAATAAAATAAAGAAAGGGGCTACTTCCGACTTTATGGAGATTGAACGTCAGAGAGGAATCTCCGTTGCTACATCCGTATTAGCTTTTATTTACAAAAACAAAAAAATTAATATTCTTGATACTCCAGGTCACAAGGATTTTGCAGAGGATACCTTTCGAACCCTTACTGCGGTGGATAGTGTGATTGTGGTGATTGATGTTGCCAAAGGTGTTGAGCCTCAAACCGAAAAACTAGTTGAGGTATGTAGAATGCGAAATATACCGATGTTGGTGTTCATCAATAAATTAGACCGAGAAGGAAAAGATGCCTTCGATCTCTTAGACGAAGTAGAACAAAAACTAGGTCTTCGTGTGACTCCAATGAGCTTCCCAATTGGCATGGGTTACGATTTCAAGGGCATATACAATATTTGGGAGAAAAAACTAAATATCTTCTCAGGAGAAAATAAACAAAAGGTTTCCGAAGGGATTGAATTTGATGATATTACTAGTTCGGAATTAGATAAAACAGTTGGTGAAAGTGCCGCAGAAACGCTACGTGAAGAATTGGAATTGATTGATGAAGTATATCCGAAATTTGATAGTACGTCTTATTTAGAAGGTAATTTACAACCAGTGTTTTTTGGTTCGGCCTTGAACAACTTCGGAGTGAAGGAATTACTTGATGCCTTTATTGAAATTGCTCCTTCTCCACAACCAAAGAAAGCTGAAGAACGACAAGTGGATTCCAAAGAGAATAAAATGACGGGTTTTGTGTTTAAAATCCACGCGAATATGGATCCAAAACATAGAGACCGTTTAGCCTTCGTGAAAATTGTCTCCGGAACTTTCAAAAGAAACACTCCTTACTTGCACGTTCGTAACAACAAAAAAGTAAAATTTTCGAGTCCGAATGCCTTCTTTGCCGAAAAGAAAGAAATCGTAGATGAATCCTTTCCTGGGGACATTGTAGGATTACATGATACTGGAAACTTCAAAATTGGAGATACATTGACGGAGGGTGAAGTATTGAACTTTAAAGGGATTCCTAGCTTTTCACCAGAGCACTTTAGATATGTGAACAATGCAGATCCAATGAAGGCGAAGCAACTTTATAAGGGTCTTGATCAATTGATGGATGAAGGGGTTGCCCAGTTATTTACCTTGGATGTAAATGGACGTAAGGTCATCGGAACGGTAGGTGCACTGCAATACGAAGTCATTCAATATCGTTTGGAGCATGAATATGGTGCCAAATGCACCTATGAAAATTTGAATGTACACAAGGCCTGTTGGGTAGAACCAGAGGACGAAAAAAACGAGGAATTCAAAGAATTCAAAAGAGTAAAACAACGTTATTTGGCGAAGGACAAACAAGGAAAACTAGTATTTCTTGCCGATTCTGCCTTTAGCATTCAAATGACACAACAGAAATACCCAACGGTAAAATTGCATTTTACCAGCGAATACAACCAATAGACACGCTATGAAAAAACTGATTGTTCTTATTTTTTGCCTTTTGAGTCTTCAACTGTTTAGTCAATCTAACGAAGTTTCAGAATTAGGCGGAAAGCTATTCAACAATAAAATACGATTGAACTACATGTTGGTTCATCAGCCTTTCAATGAGGTGAGTTACCAGCTAGACCAAACTATGGGCTTCATCGGATTGAATTACAACATACCTTTAACCGATTGGTTGTATACGGGAGCTGGATTCCATACTGCTATAACAGGTGACCAAGGTGGTTTGTTTACCTTGGGTGTGAATTTGGGAGTCAATTTTCCAATCTATAAAAATTTATACTTTGATGCCAATGTGCATTTTGGTGGTGGTGGTGGCTATCGCTCTTTGGTAAATGGCGGTGGAATTATTTATCCGAATGCGGGATTACAATATAAAGAAGACAATTTCTCTTTCGGCGTACAATATGGCTATGTGAATTTCTTTACAGGGATACAAAAGAGTGATAACGTTTCATTTTTTGTAGAAATTCCAACCAGATTCAACGCTGCTTCCTATGATCAAGCTCAAAAAGAGTTTGCAGTTTCAAATATTGACCCAGAAAACTTTTGGAACAAGCCCGCGGTAAAATCGGTGCAACAGGTCACCTTTGATTTCTTTTTTCCAGTCGGAATGTCGAGAACCGATGCGAGCACTAATCCGTCGTACCAACCAATTCGAAGAATGCTTTACATCATTGGTTTCGAATATCAGAAATATTTGAACGACAATACCTTCGTATATGCACATTTAGACACCATGTATAAAGGTTTGACAGCCGGATTCATGGATTTGTTCTTCGGAATTGGAAAAAATTTCATCGAGACTAAATATGTCAACTTTTTTGCAAAGGCAGGTATCGGAGCAGCCGGGGGACGCATCTTTCCGGAAGGTGGTTTGACCATGTACCCGAATGCAGGGTTCGACGTACGATTCTCCAAAAACTTTGGTTTAAGCTTTCACGGAGGTTATCACCGAGCCATCGGAGGTACTTTTGAGGCTTACACGGCAGGTGTTAGTTTAAAGTACTACACATTGAGTGGTGGTGTTTCAGATCCTTTTACAGGGAAGAAAGTGCAAGCCTTGAAAACACAAGGAGTCGGAATAGCTGTTCAAAACCAGACCTATTATGACGTAGCCAAATTTGGAATTCCAGATAGTGATTTGCAATTATTGGCCATCAAAGTTGAATACGATTTGAGCAAGCGTTTTTATGTTTCAGGTGAAGCCTCATTTGCCTATGAAGGTAAATCAGGCGGCTATGCTCATGGAATCTTCGGATTCGGAATTAGAAGTAATAAATTTTTCAATGATAAAATATCTCTGTATGCAGAAGCAGCAGGTGGTGTAGCAGGTGGTGGTCGTGTCGATTCTGGAGAAGGAATCTTGGTTCGTCCGACGGCAGGAATCAATTATCATATTAATAATGACTTTTCATTGAATGCATCAGCGGGACAAATGTGGTCGCCATTCGGAAATGTAAACTCGTCAAACATCAACTTCGGCTTGAAGTACAACTTATCAATCGTAAACGGAAAGAAATAAATAATCGCTGGACATCAGCACAATAGAAAACTATAAAAAATGGATAACGGAATTTATGCAAAAATAACAACCCCAAAGGGAGTTATTACAGTGAAACTAGAACATGAAAAGACTCCAGGTACAGTGGGTAATTTTGTTGCTTTGGCTGAAGGAAATTTAGAAAACGGAGTAAAACCTCAAGGAACACCTTACTACAATGGTTTAAAATTTCACCGAGTAATTCCGGATTTTATGATTCAAGGTGGATGTCCTTTGGGCACTGGAACTGGGAATCCTGGTTATAAATTTGACGATGAGTTTCATGCGGATTTAAAACATGACAGACCTGGAATGATTTCCATGGCCAACTCTGGTCCTGCTACAAACGGAAGTCAATTTTTCATCACCCATGTGGCAACACCATGGCTGGATAACAAACACACCGTTTTTGGTAATGTTGTTGAAGGACAAGATGTGGTAGATGCCGTGGCTCAAGGGGACAGCATGGACATCGAAATTGTAAGGATTGGTTCTGAAGCTGAAAATTGGAATGCAGTTGAGGCTTTTCGCATATTTGAAGGCGCTAGAGCGGAACGTGAGGCTGAAGAAAAAAGAAAAATGGAAGAATTAATGGAATCTGTTGCTGCTGGATTCGATAAGACAGACAGTGGATTACGCTATAAAATCCTTCAAAAAGGAGAAGGTAAGAAAGCTACCAAGGGAAGCATGGTTTCTGTACATTACAAGGGACAATTGTTAGACGGTACAGTTTTCGACTCTTCCTACAAAAGACGTCAACCTATCGATTTTAATTTAGGTATCGGACAAGTAATCTCTGGTTGGGATGAAGGAATTCAATTATTACAAGTGGGTGATAAAGCGCGCTTTGTAATCCCTTCAAATCTAGCCTATGGGGAACGTGGTGCTGGTGGGGTAATTCCTCCAAACGCGACGTTAATTTTCGATGTGGAATTAATGAATGTGAAATAAGTTTCGATAAATTTCAATAAAAAGCTCAAGTTTTACTTGAGCTTTTTTTGTATTCTTACCAACGGAACGACCTAGTAAAACAGAAAATCGTGAAATCAAAAATAATCATCTTAATATTCTTCTCCTTCCTTTCAATGTCTTTATACAGTCAAGAAGAAGGCGGCAGAGGAAGTGACCGAACAGAAGATAGTTATAATGATAATTCTTACCGCGAAGTACTGAGTGATATTAATCACTATCTAGAAACCTTTGATAATGGGTATTATGGTCCTTTAATTGTTGAAGACGGATATATCTTTTGTACGATCAAAGATGGAAGAAAATCACGTATTCCTATTTCTAAAATTGGTGAAGTACGCATGATGAATAAAGATGCGGGCGTAGCGATGTTTTGTGCTTCAGGAAATTGTGTAAAAGGCGTTACTGGGAGTTACTTCCCTAAAATGAGTTTTAGAACCTCAGGAAAATATGACTATGGGCAATTGAAAAACATGCTTGAAGAATTTGTTCGTCGGTTGAGGAACTAGTGTTTCCGCAGAAATTTCGAACGGAATGTAACAACATACCCTACTTTATCGTCTAATTTAAAAGCTTTTAAATTAATCAACCATGAAATCCAAACTTCTCCTCTTATTGACGGCAATTCTATTGTTTTCTTGTGGGTCAAGTACCAACTCCGACGCCTTTGTTTCAGATGCCTCGGGAAGGTATTTATTCAATGCAGATGAAATCCTAGAAGTATACTTTAAAGAAAAAGTGCTGTATATCAAGTGGCGCGCAAACGACGAATTGAAACCGTTAAAAGTGAATGACTCAACTTTTTACCTGGCCGAACTCAATGAAAAAATGATTTTCAACACCTCAAAGGAAGTCATCAATCTAGCACCTAAAAAAGAACATGAAGGAGTTATTTACAAATTTGAAAAGCTAGGAGAAGGTGAAAAAATACCAAGTGAGTATATTGCGGAAGGGGATTTTGCCAATGCCCTAATTGCCTATCAAAAGATTCAGAAAAAAGATTCTTTAAATCCGATTATTCGCCAGTGGACCATCAACCGAATGGGATACGATTATCTAAGAAAACGGGAATATGAAAATGCCCTCGAAATATTCAAAATAAACAACAAGCTATATCCAAAAAGTTCCAATACTTTTGATAGTATGGCCGATGCTTATCTTCGTATGAAAGATACCACCAATGCCATTGCGTATTATAAAAAGGCACTTGCAATCAATCCGGAAAACCGCAGCTCAAAGAGACAATTGAAGAAAATCACAGAGAAATAATGGATCGCTTACGATATCCTATTGGAAAGTTTGAAGTTCCACAACAAATAACGGATAAGCACATCGAGGATTGGATTGAAGTTCTTGAGCTTTTTCCGACTCGTCTCGAAAATTTAGTGAACGATTTAAACGATGAGCAACTCAATACTCCTTACAGAGATGGTGGGTGGACAGTGCGCCAAGTAGTGCATCATTGCGCCGACAGTCATCATAATAGTTACATCCGTTTCAAATGGGCACTTACGGAGGATACTCCAATAATCAAAGCATATTTCGAAAAGAACTGGGCAGAATTGATTGATGCCAAACATGCGCCCATCGACATGTCCTTAAACCATCTGAAAGCAGTACATTCAAAATTGGTGTACTTATTAAAACGATTGAACCCAGAGCATTTACATCGAAGCTTTATTCATCCTGAGAAAAACAGTGAGGTTTCTTTGAAGCAGAATATCGGTCAATATGCTTGGCATTCAAATCATCATTACGCTCATATTGAAGAACTTTTGAAAAGAAAAAATTGGCTTTAAATGATTACTTTTACCTTGTAAAATGTAATCCATGAAAACAGCCCAAGAGTATTTTGATGAATATGCGGTAAGTCATCAAAATGAAACCAACCAACTCATTCACTACATCTGTGTACCACTAATCTTTTTCAGTGTTATTGGTCTATTGATGTCCATTCCAACTGGATTTCTAGAAGATACTTTTAAACTATACAACCCACTTGTGGAGAATTGGGCCTTTGTAGTCGGGATCCTAATCGGTATTTTTTACCTGCGATTAGGCTTTTGGTATTTGGTTAAAATGATGTTTGTCATCATGGTTTCCATCATTTTAAACTATTGGCTAGGAAACAACACCAACCTTTTATGGGCTTCCCTAATCATTTTTGTATTGGCTTGGATCGGTCAGTTTTACGGACACAAGGTAGAAGGTGCCAAACCATCTTTTTTAAAAGATTTGGAATTTCTATTAATCGGACCTTTATGGGTCATTGAAAAATTGACAAAGAAATCATGAGTTCAACCATAGCATTTGAAGATTTTTTAAAGGTTGATATTCGTGTTGGTACGGTTATCGAAGTCAATGATTTTCCAAAAGCCAAAAAACCTGCCTACCAACTTCACATTGATTTTGGTGATTTAGGTGTTAAAAAATCGAGCGCTCAGATTACAGATCTTTATTCCAAAGAAGAGTTATTAAACCGTCAGGTAACGGCCATAGTTAATTTTAAACCAAGACAAATAGCAAACTTTTTGAGTGAGGTATTAGTATTGGGCGTTTATAACAAAGAAGGTCAGGTAGTCTTATTAAAATCCGATAAGAACATAACAAACGGTGAGCAGGTTCGATAATTTATCGATCTGGATTATTCAGTATTACCAAAGCTCCGATTACTCCCGGAATCCATCCGCAGAGGGTTAACAGAAATATGATAAAAAAGGAACCACATCCTTTATCGATCACCGATAAGGGAGGAAAGATGATGGCTAATAAAACGCGAAAGAATCCCATAGACT
>CAYFJL010000128.1:0-8035 GCA_964343335.1 uncultured Polaribacter sp.
AAAGATTTTGAGCGGGAGTTTGAATTGAAAAATTGACACTAAAACTCTTCCTGAAATAGGATTCACAAGTACTCATTAAAATCTCTCAAAATACTGTTTTAGAGCATTTTAGTAAATATTACAACGACACTATTACTTTACCTTTTGCTCTTCCTGTGGCTAAGTATAAACAAGCCTCAATACTGTTTTCAAAAGGGTAAACTTTATCAACTATTGGTTTTATCGTACCATTTTCAACATATTCTTTAATGGTGTTCAATTGCTCTTTATTGGGTTGCATCCAGGTTAGATTATACGTAGCCGATTTTTTGTTGATCAGGGTTGACAAATTCTCTGGCAGTCTATAATCGACCAGTCCCATATGTTTTGCTGTTTCTTCATCCAAAGGACCTACTATAGAAGATACTTTACCTCCATCTTTTATCAAATCAAAGGCTTCCAATGTATAGTCTTGTCCTAAAGTATCAAAAACAATATCTAAGTCTTTTGCAATCGTTCTATAGTCTTCAGTTTTGTAATCTATTACTCGATCAGCACCTAGGGCTTTCACCATAGCTACATTTTTGGTACTGGTAGTAGTATAAACATAAGCCCCTTTGGCCTTGGCATACTGAATTGCAAAACTGCCCACTCCACCCGAGCCTGCATGAATGAGAATACGGTCATTTTTTTTCAAACCAACACGCTCTAATGATTGAATCGCAGTGAGGCCTGCCAATGGTAGACCCGCTGCTTCTTCAAACGAACTATTAGTTGGTTTTTTTGCAACTACACCACTATCGATTGCTACATATTCCGCTACGGTACCCATTTGCAGTTGTGGTACTCTAGAATATACTTCGTTCCCTATTTCAAAATCACTAACATCAGTGCCTTTTGCAACTACAACGCCGCTAACATCAAATCCGATGGTACAAGGTAGGTTTAAAGGGACTATTTCTTTTAGATGGCCTTCAACTAATTTGTAATCAATGGGGTTTAAGGATGCTGCCTTAACCTCAACCAAAATATCGTTCTGTTTTATAGATGGTTTTTCAATTTCATTGATTGATAGGCTATCTCTAATTTCTCCATATTTTATCATTTGTAATGCTTTCATACTTCCTTTTTTTATGAGATGGTTTTTAAAGTTTTAATCTATAGCATTTTTTAATTTTTCTTTCAATCTGGCAAAGCGCGTTTTAAAAGACTCTTTTGCATCATCCCATTCATCATCAGCGATATCAACCAATTTCTCGTATTTAGCTTGTAGCTCATCCCTTTTTGCTTCGAAATCATCAATTTTTTCTTGGAACTTATGCTTTAAATTTTCAGACGCGGTCTTCATTTTTAGCTTTAAACTATCTATTTCGTTTGAAATATCGTTAATTTGTTGTTTGGCTTTTGCTTCAAATACGACTCTTTCCATATTCAATTCCGCTATTTCCTCTTTTAACTTATTGGATAACTTACTAAAAGATGCTTTTGCTTCATCCCATTTATCATCGGCAATTTCCGTGAATTCCTCGTATTTAGTTTCTAATACGCCTTTTTTTGCTTCAAAATCGGCAACAGCTTTTTGATAGTTCAATTTTAAACTTTCAGATGCGGTTTTCATTTTTAGCTTTAAACTGTCTATTTCTTTTGAGATTTCGTTAAGTTGCTGTTTTGCTTTTTCCTTAAATGCTTTTCTTTCCATTTGTTTAAAGTTTGTGTGCGTTGTTTTCAAAAAATTGGTGCCTGCTGACCGGCAAATATGGTTCACGATTTTTCTTTCTTGAAAGACATTTTATAGAACTCTTCTTGAGTTCATAATAAAGATTTGTTGAATTGCCTTATTTTAAGACCAAAGTAAATGGCCATTGCCCCATAAATCATTAAGGGTACTGCTGTTAAATAAATAACACTAAACACCCCAATCAATGGATTGATCAAAATTAGAAAGCTGAAAATGAAAATTAGAATACCGGAAACCAAAGGTAACCACCACATAGATATCTTCATTTTCTTGAATAGAAAGGCATTACTGATTCTAGACACGGCAACAAACATCATCCAAAAACCGGCAAACAATACCAGGGCTTCGGCAGACATTTGGGGTTGAAAAAGTAATGCAGCTCCTATGATTACCTCAAAAATGCCCAATAACAGATACCAAATCCAATCATCAAAGACTTTTCGGTTTTGCACCGAAAAAATAATGTTCATAATTCCGTTGAACAAAATGAACCAACCGAAAACCAAAGCAAGCCCAAGAAAGGCACTCATTGGCTTACTTATGACAAATATTGAAGCTGCAAAAAGAATCACACCCAAAAGCACAGGCATCCACCATTTGTTAATTATAGTTTTTTCCATAGTATCAAAATTTAGTGTTAATCGATACTATAAAATTAATTGGATCTTGATAAGTATTTCTTGATTTGAATCAAGATGAAATTTAGATTCGAGGTATATTTGATAAAGCAATCACTTCGTTTTTCGGAAGTCGTTCTGCTACTTTTTATTCACTTAAGGCCGATCACAAATAATGTGTACAGCATTCTTTTTTATGTTGACTTTTGCCTTATTCACTTCCCCTAATAACTGGCCGTCAACCTGAAATAACTGGGCTTTGCCGACCTTTATTTTTACTTTATCCGTTCTAATGATTTCTACATAGGGTGAGTTTTCCAAAGTACCCATAAAGGCAGACAATGTGATGTTGACCAGGGCATTTAAAGGTATGGGCTTAAATATAACTACCTCAAATGTTCCATCATTTAGTTTGCTATGCGGACTCACAACAGCACCCGTTCCATAACGTGCAGCGTTTGCCACAACCACCATATCTGCTTCATAATTTCTTTTTTCACCGTTGGCTTTAATGGTGTAGGAGGACGTAATAGCATTTTTTTCTTTAAGGGATTTAAAAAAAGCTTTCGCGTAAGCGAACATACCTCGCTCGTCACTTTCTTCAAATAGTTTGATCATACTCGCATTAAATCCAAAATCACAAAGATGAAATGCATAGGTGTTTTTATTGATACAAAGGGCATCGATAGTATTTGGTTTGCCAGTAAAACATAAGTGTAATGCTTGTTCGATATTTGAGGGTATCTTTAGCTCTACCGCTAATCCATTTGCAGAACCAGCCGGTACTATCCCTAATGGTATCGTTGAGTCAACAAGTAGTTTGGCCACTAAATTTATGGTGCCGTCACCACCACAAACAATTATTCTATCTGGGTGCAAAAAATTTATATGTTCTAAAATAGGCCTTTCGTCATCTTCACCTTTGGTATAGAGCAGAGTATATTGTTTTTTATATTTAAAGCATAATTGGGCAATACGTGAAACGAGTTGAATTTTATCGGTATTTCCAGAGATTGGATTTAAAATAAATAGATAATGGCCCATTAACGTATTTGAATTGCTATTGATAAAAATAGAGATTAATGATAGTGGTACAAGATAAAGTATGAATAAAAAAAAGCGGTTGATGCCCTATGTAGGTTATGGCAAACCGAACATTGTTGTTTTGATGGGTTCTGTTTTGTACGGCAATATGGTCAAAGATGCAAAAACAGAAGATTCCAAGTGGCGTAATTCAAAAAAAATGCTACAATTATTTCTCGCAAAGCCAACGGTCAACGAACAGGTGACCATCCTATTCCACAATCATTCAAAAACAATAACGACAGACAAAAATGGCTATTTTAAAACCACACTACAGCTAACTTCTGAAATTAAAGCTGGCTGGCACAGCGTTTACTATTATTTGGACAAAGACACGGCTATAGAGGTAAGGGCAGAAAATAAATGTTTAATAATAGATGATTCAGTTTCTTTGGGTGTTATATCCGATATTGATGATACTATTGTTGTATCACACTCGCACTGTTATCGAAAAAAAATATGGACGGCACTTTCTAAAAACGCAAAGACGCGGAAACCCAATAAAACATTATCTGAATTCTATAACAAACTTCACTCAGATAAAACCCCTTTCTTTTATGTGAGCAGTAGTGAACGAAATTTATATGAATTTTGGATTCGTTTTATGGAGATCAATAAATTTCCTTCGGGTCCCTTATTGCTCAAAGAACTAAAATATGGTTTATCAGATTTTATTTTTTCGGGTAAGGGGAAGCACTATCATAAATATGAAAAAATCAAAGGAATTTTAAAGTTTTACCCCAATCTAAATTTTGTTTTAGTGGGAGACAATGGCCAAAAAGACGTAGAAATATATCATAGCATTGTAATAGATTTTCCCGATAGGATTAAGGGTGTTTTTATTGTTCCCACCTTGCAAAAAAGTTTAGATAGAGATGTTGTAGCCGATTGTAAAAAACATAATGTGAACATTCTCACTATCGATAATAGTAGCGAATCATTAAATACTGCCTTAAAAGAACTGTGTTTGTGATATCTGAATAGAAAACAAATTGATTTAATGGTTGCTAACTGATGAAATAGTCACCAACCATCTTAATATCTTTGTAGGGTTATAAGAAATATTAGAAATAACTGACTTGACGGCCTTTAACGATATAAGATAACTAATGAAATTTCACCAAGCATATGTACTCACCTTTTTCAATTTCCTTTTTTTTACCGCTCAGGCGCAACTGGTGAATATTGAAGCCAAGAGAATGCAAACAGACTCTACGCGCTTTGTGCTAAAGGCAGATTTGCTTACCAATTATAGTGATAACAACGGTGAATACGTCTTACGTATCGGGTCTAATGTTTCAACACAACTGAAGTCCAAAAACTTAAAAAACATCTATTTTTTGGTATTGAATTACAACTTGGTTCGTACAAAAGATGAAGATTTTCAAAATGCTTGGTTTGCACATGTTAGATACAATCATAAAATAACAGACCTTTTCCGTTTAGAGGCTTTTGTGCAAGACCAAAACAATACACAACTTACCATTGTAAGAAGAAAGCTTGTTGGTGCAGGAATACGTATTAAATTATTGAATACGAAAAACACCACATCCTATTTTGGAAATACATATATGTACGAAATAGAGAATCTTAACAATAGTGAGCAACGCTTTTTTAATCACAGAAATAGCAGTTATCTTTCCCTTAATCAGTCGTTCGAAAAAGTAAATTTGTTACTGACAGGAACCATTTATTTTCAACCACTCTATCGGGCCATAAAAAACCATAGAATATTATCTCAGTTTAAAGCAGAGCTGCCTTTAACCAAAGTTATTAGTGTCTCCGCCCTTTATAACTATGCCTTTACCAAGTTTTCGTCAAATCTGGAAGATGACCGTTCATCCAATATTAATTTGGGCATTACTTTGAGCTTGTAAGTCTTTTTTACATAATGGCGGTATTTTGCCAGAAATACTTTTTATAACAAACAGTTATTTGCAGCATCCATATCCATAGCTATTTATTATTGTATTTTACACCCATAATCAAGAGGGTAGTTTTTCTTATTAAGAATAGTTAAGAAATTGAAGAAAAATAGTGCCGTCTAATCTTTACCTTATGGCTCTGCATCGTGTGTTTATTTTCTTTATTACATTTCAATTAGCTGTTGCAAAATTGGCAGATACCCCTTTATACTTCAATATTGTTTTAAAAGATAAAATAGTAGGCAGCTTGATGGCTACGCAAAATAGTAGGGGCCTTAAAACATATTATCATAGTTCCACCATTATAAACACACGAATTATCAAAGACATTTCGGTAAATCATAAATATGAGGTCACCTTTGTCAATAAGATTTTGGAAAGAGCGGATGCTGATATTACTGTTAACAACAAACCGCACACAAAAACAGTTACACAATGGAAAAATAACAAGTATCAAATTATCAAAAATGACAAGAATTTATCCGTATTAAAAGATTCCATAGAATACGCAACTATTATGCTCTATTTTAAAGAACCGATAAATGTTGACCGTTGTTATTCGGAACAAGATGGGAGTTTTAACACCATAATTTCCTTGGGAAACCATACATATAAAAAAATAAATTCAAAGGGCAAGGAGAATGTATATTACTATAAGGATGGAACTTTGAAAAAAGCAATCATTGACGGAGGACTAATAAATTTTGAAATAATGGCAAAAAATTAATTTAAGAATAAAACTGAGTGTTTAATATAAAATTTACTATGATTTATAGATGACAATCGCAATTCTTTTATATCTGCTCGTAGGAGTAGCTATGCTCATAAGGCTGTTGCTCTATGGTATTCGTCCTACCAAGATGTTAGCTTGGTTTTTGGCTATTTTCACTATCCCGGTAGCCGGAATGCTTCTTTTTTTTGCTTTTGGTCGTAACAGAAGAAATACCAAATTCTTTAAGCTCAAGAAAACTAGGGAAATTTTGGAATATTTGGAAATGGTAGACCAGTTTTACAACAAGGTTGGGAAGGATACCAGGATGCACCTAGCGGGGCCGATTAAAGAACATCTCAAATTGGTGAAATTAACCGCAAAAAGCTCTAAGTCCATACCAGTCTCGGGCAACGAATTACTTCCTCTAAAAAATGGCCCTGCGACCTTCAATGCAATTTTCAATGCAATGGAAACGGCAAAACATTTTATTCACATTCAATATTACATTTTTGAAGAAGGTGAGCTGTCTCAAAAATTTCTTATAATACTTGAACGCAAGGTAAAGCAAGGGGTAAAAGTCAGATTAACCTATGATGGGATTGGCAGCGGAACGTTATCTAAAAAATATATAGCGGCGTTTCGAAAGGCAGGTATAGAAGCCTATAGTTTTTTACCTATGCGTTTGGGGCGAATACTTTCTACCATAAATCATAGAAATCACAGAAAAATTGTAATTGTTGACGGGCTGGTAGGCTTTACAGGAGGCATTAACGTGTCCGATAAATATATCAAAGGAGATCCAGATTTAGGAACATGGCACGATATGCATTTGCAACTTAAAGGTCCAATCGTAAATAGCCTACAAGCTGTTTTTGCCATAGATTGGAGTTTTGTAAGCGGTACGGACGAGCTTTTGAACAAACGTTTTTTTTTAAACCGAACAAATTTTGGCGAGACCCTAGCACAAGTAATTTCAAGTGGTCCTGATTCTGATTTTGCTTCCATACATCAGCTTTATTTTGAAATGATCAATGCGGCGAAAGAATACGTATATATTACCAACCCTTATGTCGTTCCAAGTGATGCGCTCTTGGAGGCATTGCAGGTTAGTGCCCTAGGGGGAATTGATGTTAGGCTCATGTTACCCGCAAATTCCGATAGCTTTTTGGTAAAGTGGAGCGTGCGTTCCTATTTTGAGAATTTATTAGAAGCTGGTGTCAAAATTTTTTTGTTTCAAGACGGATTTATACATAGCAAGACAATTGTAAGTGATGATGCATTAACTACTATAGGTACCGCTAACCTGGACATCAGAAGTTTTGAACAGAATTATGAGGTTAACGTCCTCGTTTATGAAAAAGAATTTGCTGAAGTGCTGAAAAGCGATTTTTTGAAGAACTGTGACAAATGTGTTCAGCTCGACTATCATGAGCATGTAAACCGGTCAAATATAGTACGTTTAAAAGAAGGTGTGGCCAAGTTATTCAGTCCTGTTTTGTAGCAGATAATTGAAGTTGAATTAAGAAGATAGTTTTTATTATGAACGTTGGTTTGGTACTTTCTGGAGGCGGAATAAGAGGCGTGGCACATATCGGAGCAATAAAAGCCTTGGAAGAAAGTCACATATTTCCAACACATATTGCCGGAACAAGCGCTGGGGCGGTTGTTGGCGCTTTGTATGCAGCAGGCATTGGTTGGGCTGAAATGCTAGCCTTTTTTAAGACTGTCCCCGTTTTTCACACAAAAAAAATTGCTCTTAGAAAACCTGGTTTTATAGATTCGGAAAAGTTTTATCCCGATTTCATTAAATTACTTCCCGAAAACAATTTCAAGGCTTTAAAAAAATCGCTTTATGTGACTGCCACCGATGTAATCAAGGGAACATTGAAGGTATTCGATTCCGGGGAAGTAATTGCCCCTGTTCTGGCTGGAAACGCCGGACATAGTATACCACCCTCGCCGGGTTAAAGTGACCATAGCT
>CAYFJL010000129.1:0-7986 GCA_964343335.1 uncultured Polaribacter sp.
AGCTCATTAATCTGACTGTATTAATTTTTTTACCATTTAAAAATACTATTTTTGAGGTGTTTGCCACATGGATTTGATGAAAAAAACATTTTTTTACCTATTACTTATATCATTTCTATCCGCTTGTAATTCTGTGAAACATGTGGCTGAAAACGAGTTTTTACTTCGCGAAAATGTAATTCTTGTTGACTCGCTCCAGAATACGGAATACGACCTTGACCGATACATTCTTCAGAAGCCAAATTCACGATTTTTGGGAGTTCCTTTCGGACTCTACATGCGAAATTTGGGAGATCCCAACAAACCCAAAACACCAAGTGAATGGGGAAAGAAAAATCCGAAGACCTATAATTTTATCAAGGGTTTGTTTTCTGAGAAACAGAGCATTGCTTTTGCCCGATCTTTTATCAATCTTAATAATTGGTATTTAAGTTTTGATGAACCTAGATTGGTAGATAATTCAAAGGTAAAAAGAGGGGCCGAAAATCTTTCAGCCTATTTCAAAACCCAAGGATATTTCAAATCCAAAGTAAAGGCCATTATTGATCGGGATACCACGGCTAAAAAAGCCAAGGTGACTTATTCAATCACAAGAGGTAAACCGACCTTTCTAGACACCATTTCGATTGATATTAAATCGAAAGTATTGGATTCAATCTATAAGAATTCTGGTACCACTAGTCTACTCAAATCTGGAGATCAGTACAAAGACGAAACCTTCCGCAGTGAAGCAAAGAATATTGTGAAGCTATTTCGAAACAACGGAATTTATCACTTTACTGAATCTGCCTTAGGTTTCTATGTTGACTCCACTCGGGAAGATTATAAAACCAATGTGAACTTTCTCATTTCATCAAATCGATTGTTTGAAAAAGACGGTGAATACATTGAAAAACCCTTCAATATTCATACGGTCAAAAAGGTGAATGTTTATACCGATTACACCTTTAACCAACGAAATAGCCAAGTTCAGGATTCTGCCACCTTCAACAATATCAATTTCTATTCCTTTGGAAAACTACGGTACAATCCCAAGTTTTTATCCGAAGCCATTTTCCTAAAACCAAACAGTACTTACAAGGATACTTTAAGAATTCTTACCCGACGACACATCAAGTCTTTAAAGAATTTTAAAAGCACCAACATCAAGTTCTCTCCCTATCAAAATAAAGATGATGAGTTGATCATGGATGTTTTTCTGACACCGACAGAAAAATACACTCTTGGGTTTGAAACCGAATTAACCCATTCGAACATTCGAAATATTGGTGCATCAGGGAAATTTTCAATTACGAATAGAAATACGTTCAAGGGAAGTGAATTATTCAAACTGTCTTTCCTTGGTTCTTGGTTCAATTCAAATGTCGGACCAGGTTGGGAAATAGGTACTGACGCATCCATAGAAATACCAAGATTTGTTGCTCCCTTCGGATTGAATAAATTAGTTCCCAAACGAATGTCTCCACGGACGTTGTTCTCAGTAGGTACAAGTCTTCAAAAAAATATTGGTCTGGATAGGCAAACCTTTACCTTCTTGTCTGATTACAAATGGAACTACAATGAAAAGAAAACCATTCAATTGGAGATTTTCAACACACAGTATGTTCGAAATATCAACGTTGGTAGGTACTTTGATATTTATCGCTCAGAATTCAATTCATTAAACGCAGTTGGACAGGCTTTCAATAATGATCCGAATTTTGCTTTACCCAATGACGATACTAAATTCGATACGACGGTTAATTTAATGAATTCTGTACTCGCAGATACCAACTTTGCTCAAAGCAATCCAACGGAATACAACACCAATGCCAATATTTTAAATCGATTTAATATCATTACCTCTGACTTCTTGATACCCATAATTGCTTATTCTTTTACCTACAATAGCAAAACAGATTTTAGAGATACCGATTTTTCATTCTTCAAAGTCAGGTTGGCGAATTCTGGTAATGTTCTTGGATTGCTTTCCAATAATACCAGTGCCAACAATAAAAAGACGGTATTCAATATTCCGTTAGCACAGTACTTTAAAACAGATATCGAATATAAAAAGTTCTGGAGTTTAGGTGAGTCTTCTGTCTTAGGTTTTAGAAGTTTTGTAGGAGCGATCTTTACCTACGACAATTCAGACATTCCGTTTATCAAAAGTTACTTTGCTGGAGGTTCAAATGACATTCGAGCATGGCAAACCTATGAACTCGGACCGGGTAGTCGAAACAATGGTTTGGAGTTTAATATTGGTAGTTTTAAATTCTTAACTAGTGCGGAATACCGATTTGATGTTTTGGGCAAATTAAAAGGAGCGCTTTTTGTGGACGCAGGAAACATTTGGGATATTACGGGATCCAGTTTGGTTGATGAAGCTTCAAGATTCAAAGGGTTGGATTCACTGAGTGAAATTGCTGTTGGGTCTGGATTTGGCGCCAGAGTAGATTTTAGTTTTTTGGTGGTTCGTTTGGATGTCGGATTTAAAACCTACGAACCCTACCTACCAAGCAATCGCTGGTTCTCTAATTATAATTTTTCAAACGCCGTTTACAACATCGGTATCAACTACCCATTCTAGATCAATTTCAGTACATCGTTTTCGCTAATTTATCATCAAAAACAGATGGAAAATCTTATATTTGATTACATTTGAAAAGAAATAAATTTTAAAAAAAGAATCAATGAGCCATTCGATCAAACCAGGAGTTGCAACGGGTGATGAGGTGCAACAAATCTTCAAACTAGCCAAAGAAAAGAGCTTTGCACTTCCTGCGGTAAATGTTGTAGGATCTAACTCAATTAATACCGTATTAGAAACCGCCAAAGAATTAAATTCTCCAGTGATTATTCAGTTTTCAAATGGAGGTGCACAATTTAATGCAGGTAAAGGATTATCAAATGAAAATCAAAAAGCTGCAATTGCAGGTGCGGTTGCCGGAGCAAAGCACATTCACGAATTAGCTGAAGCTTACGGGGTACCAGTAATCCTTCACACAGACCATTGTGCAAAGAAATTACTTCCTTGGATTGACGGAATGCTAGACGCTTCTGAGAAGCATTTTGCAGAAACTGGAAAACCACTCTATAGTTCTCACATGATAGATCTTTCTGAAGAGCCAATCGAAGAAAATATTGAAATTTGCAAGTCTTACTTAGAAAGAATGAGCAAGATGGGTATGACTTTGGAAATCGAATTAGGTGTAACCGGAGGTGAGGAAGACGGTGTTGACAATTCTGATGTTGATGTATCTAAATTATACACGCAGCCAGAAGAAGTTGCTTACGCATTTGAAGAACTTATGAAAGTGTCTCCAAAATTCACAGTTGCTGCGGCTTTCGGAAATGTACATGGGGTTTACAAACCTGGAAATGTAAAATTGACTCCGAAAATCTTGAAGAATTCTCAAGAATACGTTTCTGAAAAATTCGGAATTCCACACAATACTATTGATTTTGTATTCCATGGTGGATCTGGTTCTACTTTGGAAGAAATAAGAGAAGCTATCGGATACGGTGTTATTAAAATGAATATCGACACCGATTTACAGTTTGCTTTTACCGAAGGAATTAGAGATTACATGCAAGGAAAAGCCGATTACTTGGCAACGCAAATTGGTAACCCAGATGGTGCCGATGTCCCAAATAAAAAATACTACGATCCACGTAAATGGTTGCGTTTGGGTGAGGAAACTTTAAAAACAAGGTTGATCAAAGCCTTTGAAGACCTCAACAACGTAAATACCTTATAAAAAAGAACGAGAAGCGAAACCACTTTGAGCAATCAGAGTGGTTTTTTTGTCTCTGTATTTCTAAAAAACTCATACATTTGTATTGCTTTATTGTAGGCAAACAAACAACTAAAATTTACTTTCATGACAGCTTGGTTCAAACGTAAGGATAAAGGAATTCAAACGGCTACAGAAGATAAGAAAGACACTCCCAAAGGACTATGGTATAAGACACCTAGTGGAAAAATCATAGACACTGACGAGTTAAAAGCAAATCTTTATGTAAGTCCAGAAGACGGTTACCACGTTAAAATTGGAAGTAACGAATATTTCGAAATCTTTTTTGACGACAATAAATTTGAAGAGTTGGATGCCAAAATGGTTTCCAAAGATCCGTTGAAATTTGAAGACACTAAGAAATATCCAGACCGTGTAAAGCAGGTTCAAAAGAAAACCAATTTAAAGGATGCTATCCGAACGGCTGTGGGTAAAAGTTTAGGACGAGACGTTGTCGTGGCTGCGATGGATTTTTCTTTTATTGGCGGATCAATGGGGTCTGTAGTAGGGGAAAAAATTGCCCGTGCCATTGAACATGCCATCCAAAATAAATTACCTTTTGTATTAATTTCAAAATCAGGTGGAGCCAGAATGATGGAAGCTTCCCTTTCCTTAATGCAGTTGGTGAAAACCTCCTCAAAGTTAGCCCAATTGGCAGAAGCTAAGTTACCATATGTGTCTATTTGTACCGATCCTACTTTTGGTGGTGCAACAGCCTCTTTCTCTATGTTGGGAGACATCAATGTGGCGGAACCAGGAGCATTGATTGGTTTTGCCGGACCAAGAGTTGTAAAAGATACAACCGGTAAAGATTTACCTCCAGGATTTCAGCGTTCTGAATTTCTATTAGAGCACGGATTCCTAGATGCAATTTTCGAAAGAAGAGAATTGAAACACAAGGTGAATCTCTATATCGATTTGATTATGAACAGACCTGTTCGTAGCTAATTTTTCAAGAATTAATTCTTTTCTGTAAGGATTTCTTAATGTGACGACCAACTTATTGAAGTTGTCACAAATGAAACTATTGTATTCATTCCTTTTCGGAATATGCTTTTTGCATAGCGCCTTCTCACAGACTTGTTGTTCAGGAGGAGTGCCGTTATCCAACAATATTGGACTACCTATCCTTGAAAAGGGGAGTCTTCAACTGGGAGTATTTTATGACTACAACCACTTAAACACCCTTCAAAGAGGAACCGAAAAGCTTAATGATGCCTCCCGAATTCGAATTACGCATTCAGCCTTATTCAATGTCGGCTATAGTATCACTGATAATTTTTCGGTAGAAGGTCTTTTCACTTGGGTCAATCAAAGACGGAGAATCAATCAGTTTGGGAATTCAAATTTTGAACAAACCTTTGGTTTGGGAGATGCCATACTTATCGGAAAATACAGATTGGTGAACTCGGGATTAAGCGAATGGTCCTTAGGTGCTGGCTTTAAAGCCCCACTTGGATCAACAAAAAAAGTGAATAGTCAAGGTTTTTTAATCGTAGCAGACCTTCAACCCGGAAGTGGAGCTTTTGATTATATTTTGATGTCTTCCTACTCTAAAGCTTTTCAATTTCGAAGATCTCTAGTTGCGTCTTCTCGAATCATTTATCGTATGACAGGAGAGAACGATGACTATTTAGGATCCAGCATTTATGAATTTGGCGATGAGCTTCAAGTATTTCTTACAGTGGCTGATCAATTTTTAGTCGGAAGTTCAATTGTTTCTCCTTCACTATCTTTAAAGTATCGAAACGTTGTAAAAGATCGAATCAACCAAGTAGAACTCGAAAATACCGGAGGTAATTGGCTCTTTTTAATTCCGAATTTTGGCATCAATCTAAGTCCCTCCATTACTTTTTCAACCAATATTGAAGTCCCGATTTACGCCAATGTACAAGGGACCCAATTAACTCCCACCTTTAGAGTGAACTCAGGTTTCTCTATCGTTTTAAATTCAAAGAATAATTTAAACAAGATCATCCAATGAAAACAAAGCTCGCAATTATCATCTCATTCGCATGCCTCTTAGGATGTTCTTCACCGGATCAAGGCGATGTATCGAATCCGAGTTCCAATAACAACAACTCAAATTCAGGAAACAATGGTAATTCAAACCCCGTCAATTACAACTTCTGGTCTATCCCCAAAAGCGAAGTGTATGACGGTGGCGTTGGCCGAGATGGAATTCCGGCTATAGAAGACCCTTTGTTTTACAATTTTGATGATGCAAGAATTGATACTTATATGTTTGATGAAGATTTGGTCGTTGGAATGGTCGTTGGTGATGATGCAAGAGCCTATCCACACCGAATTCTGGATTGGCATGAGATTGTAAATGATCGTTTTGAGAATAATGGACAAACCTTAACTGTTACTATAAATTATTGTCCGCTTACGGGCACCGCCTTTGGATGGAAAGGCGTATTTCAAGGAATGGATACAACCTTCGGAGTTTCTGGGTTGCTTTACAATACCAACCTCATTATGTACGATCGTCAAACTCAAAGCCATTGGGCACAAATGAAACTTAAATGTGTGAATGGTGAAAAATTGGGAGTTGAGGTTGAAACAGTTACTATTTTTGAAACCACTTGGGCAACTTGGAAAAAACTATATCCGCAATCAAAAATCCTTTCCAATACACAAAGCATCCAACGAAATTATGCTGAATATCCATATGGGATTTACAGAGATATTGATGATTTTTTCTTATTCCCAGTGAGCCGCATAAACAATGCTTTACCCTTAAAAGAGCGCGTTCTTGCTGTATTGGGTGAAACCCATGCAACAGCATATCGATTCGAAAGCTTTGGTCAAGGTAATGTCTTCAAAGATCAGTTTAACGGACAAAACTTAATCATTTTTGGGAACCCTGCGATGATGACGGCCTTTGCGCTACCCGCAAGTATGACTGACACTACATTTACCTTCGATTATGACCCGAATCTTTACACTCATTTTACAGATTCAAAAGGGAACAAATGGAACCTTTTGGGCGAAGTAATTGAAGGTCCAGACAAAGGATTTAAGTTGACTCAAGTAAAGTCTGTAATGAGCTACTGGTTCAATATTGGAGCCTTTTATGAGAACCCCGCCATCTTCAATTAATATTACTCATAATCAATCAGATATCTAGAAAATAGTTATATATTTGCAAGCTCAATGAGAAAATCATTGAAATACATAAAAATCATTTTAATAATATTGGCATGTACTTAACAAAAGAAATTAAAGAAACTATTTTTGAAAAGCACGGTAGCGGTAAGACCGATACTGGATCTGCTGAAGGACAAATTGCGTTATTTACGCACAGAATTAACCATTTAACTGAGCACTTAAAAAAGAATCGTAAAGATTTTAACACAGAACGTTCATTAGTAAAAATGGTAGGTAAGCGTAGAAGCCTATTAGATTACCTGAAGAGAAAAGAGATCAATAGATATCGTGCTATCATTAAAGAACTAGGAATTAGAAAGTAATTCCATGTAAAGAGGCTTTTAATGCCTCTTTTTTTTGTTTTTCATCATTCGATGATTTCTAAAAATTCTATTGGATAATAACTACAACTACACAACAACAACAATTAGTTATTAATTAAAGAATTAGAATTTTATGATTCCACAAGTATTTAACCAAGTGATTGAACTTGGTGATGGTCGTACCATTAGTTTAGAAACTGGTAAATTGGCCAAACAAGCAGACGGTTCTGTTGTTGTAAGAATGGGTGATACCATGTTATTGGCAACGGTTGTTTCTGCAAGATCTGCAAACCCTGGTATTGACTTTTTACCATTGACTGTAGATTACAGAGAAAAATTTGCAGCAGCAGGTCGTTACCCAGGCGGATTTATGAAGCGTGAAGGTAGACCTTCTAACGAGGAGATCTTAACCATGAGATTGGTAGACCGCGTTTTGCGTCCGTTATTCCCAAAAGACTATCATGCTGAGACTCAGGTGATGATTCAATTAATGTCTCACGATGAAAATGTAATGCCAGATGCATTGGCTGGATTAGCCGCTTCTGCAGCAATTCAATTGTCTGACATTCCATTTGAAAGCCCCATTTCAGAAGTAAGAGTGGCAAGAGTTGACGGTGAATTCATCATCAATCCAAGTGCTACACAATTGGCCGAAGCGGACATCGACTTAATGGTTGGTGCTTCTAAAGATTTCGTAGCCATGGTAGAAGGTGAAATGGATGAAGTTTCTGAAG
>CAYFJL010000130.1:0-7942 GCA_964343335.1 uncultured Polaribacter sp.
AAAGGATGACATCACCAAAGATAAAATTTGGTGGAGTGATATCAATGTGGCTTTTGATGCCGATAAATTTGATGCATTATATGACAAAGTAGTTGACTACCTATCTAACAAAGAAGTTTTCGTGCGTGATAGCTTTATTTGTTCCGATGAAAATTACAAAATGAGTGTTCGTGCGGTGAACGAATATCCTTGGAGTAACATGTTTGTTCATAACATGTTCATCAGACCAACCAATGAGGAATTAGAAGGTTTTGATCCAGAATGGACTGTAGTTAATGCACCTGGTTTTATGGCGGATCCTGAGGTGGATGGAACACGTCAGCATAATTTTGCCATTTTAAACTTTACCAGAAAAGTTGCTTTGGTAGGAGGAACAGGATATACAGGGGAAATCAAGAAAGGTATTTTTTCTGCCTTGAACTTTATTTTACCAGTTTATAAAAACACATTACCAATGCACTGTTCTGCCAATGTTGGGAAGGATGGTGATACGGCTATTTTCTTCGGACTTTCAGGTACTGGTAAAACCACTTTATCTACTGATCCAAACAGAGCACTTATTGGTGATGACGAACACGGTTGGACGGCCGAAAACACGATTTTCAATTTTGAAGGTGGATGTTATGCGAAGGTGATCAATCTTTCAAAAGAAAAGGAGCCTCAGATTTACAATGCCATTAAAAAAGGCGCCATTCTTGAGAATGTCATCCTAGACGACCACGGGAATGTTGATTTTGAAGACACCACCATTACTCAGAATACCAGAGTAAGTTATCCATTGTATCATATCGATAATACTGTGGATGGGTCAATTGGTGAGAATCCAAAGAATATTTTCTTTCTAACTGCTGATGCTTTCGGAGTATTGCCTCCGATTTCAAAATTGACACCTGCTCAAGCGGCTTATCACTTTATATCTGGATATACTGCGAAAGTAGCCGGTACAGAAGCGGGAGTGGATGAACCATTGCCAAGTTTCTCAGCTTGTTTCGGTGCTCCGTTTATGCCTTTGCACCCAACAAAATATGCCGAAATGTTAAGTAAGAAAATGCAAGAAGCAGGAGTAAACGTATGGTTGGTAAATACAGGTTGGACTGGTGGATCCTATGGGGTTGGAAGACGAATGCCATTGAAGTATACCAGAGCCATGATTACCGCTGTTCTTGAAGGGAAATTGGGCGACTACACCTACGAAGATTACCACATTCATTCGGTATTCGGTGTGGCCCAACCTAGAACGTGCCCTGGTGTACCTACGGAATTGTTAAGTCCGAGAGCCACTTGGAACAATGATAAAGCCTATTACGATACCGCCTTCAAGCTATCAAATGCATTTCGAATGAACTTTAAAAAGTTTGAGGAGTTCGCCAACGAAGAGATTCGAAGAGGTGGTCCGCAACGATATGCCTATTAAAAATAATAAGCTACATTTATAACACCCTTTATGGGTGTTTTTTTTTGAATTAATTGAAAGGATTTTGAGAAAATGGATTAAAAATATTGGTCCTGGCCCCATTGTGGCAGCTGCTTTTATCGGCCCAGGTACTGTTACTGTTTGTACCTTGGCGGGAGTTAATTTTGGATATTCCCTCTTATGGGCCATGTTGATTTCTATGTTGATTACCATTGTTCTTCAATCGATGGTGGTGCGAATTGGAGTGGTTGCTCAGATGGATATAGCTCAAGTGTTGAGGTCTGAAATAAAAAATCCGATTTTTAATTACGCCCTCATCGGATTGGTATTGATGGCCATATTTGTTGGAAATGCTGCTTATGAAGCAGGCAATATCAGCGGAGGTATTTTGGGTCTTGAAACCTTGTTTGGGGATTTTAGATTTAGTCTTTTTGATTTTCAGATTAACGGATATAGTCTGCTCATAGGCGGTATCGGATTCTTGATTTTGAGTATTGGGAATTCTAAGTTCTTAGAACGTTTTTTCATTGGCTTGGTCTTATTGATGAGTATTTCATTTTTACTCACAGCCATTCTAACTAAGCCTGATGTATTGGGCATCATCAAGGGTGTTTTTATTCCAACCTTTAATTCAGAAAGTATATTGACTATTGTGGCGTTGGTAGGCACTACGGTTGTGCCCTATAATCTATTTCTCCACTCATCTCTTGCCAAAGAAAAATGGACGAACAAAAAGGATTTATCCATTGCAAAAACAGATACATTGGTGGCGATTATCGTGGGTGGTGTAGTTTCAATGGGAATCATTATTTCTGCTGCTGCCAATCAATCTACAGAAGTTTTAAACGCGGTAGATTTAGCGGAAAGTCTCAGGCCACTTTATGGTAATCTGGCCAAGTATTTATTATCTATTGGATTATTTGCAGCTGGAATTACTTCCGCGATTACAGCGCCGCTTGCAGCTGCTTATGTGGTAAAAGGCTGTCTGGGTTGGACTGATGATATCAAAAGTAAAAGGTTTCGAGCCGTTTGGATTGTGGTTCTCATATTGGGAGTGCTCTTTTCAACTGTAGGATTCAAACCCATCGAAATAATAAAGTTCGCTCAAGTAGCAAATGGATTGCTATTGCCCATTCTCGCATGTTTATTGCTATGGATGGTGAATAGAAAATCACTTTTGAAGGAACATACCAATTCAGGATTTCAGAACTTGATTGGAATTCTAATTGTTGGTTTTGCCTTCTTTCTAGGAGCCAAAGGAATAGCAAGTGTTTTACAAT
This sequence comes from uncultured Polaribacter sp., assembly GCA_964343335.1. Classification (GTDB taxonomy): domain Bacteria; phylum Bacteroidota; class Bacteroidia; order Flavobacteriales; family Flavobacteriaceae; genus Polaribacter. The sequence continues at coordinate 2,695 of CAYFJL010000130.1, forward strand.
TGATATGAGACAAATCCACTTAAATTGTGACATGGGTGAAGGCCTGAATAACGAACATCTTTTGATGCCTTATATCTCAGCTTGCAATATTGCTTGTGGTGCTCATGCAGGATCTCGAGAAATCATTGCATCAACTATAAAATTGGCACAACAACACAATGTTCAGATTGGGGCGCATCCTTCCTTTCCTGATCGAGAAAACTTTGGAAGGAAGGTGCTCGATATGGAAGATGGATTACTTTTGAAAAGTTTGATAAACCAAATACAATTAGTGGTTCAAATAGCAGCTGAAAATAAAACACAGATTCACCATGTGAAAGCACACGGAGCTTTGTATAATTTAGCAGCCAAAGATCAAAAAACAGCTAAAATTGTTTTGAAAGCTATCGAACTGACCGCACCTGAGGCCATTGTGTATGTTCCGCCTAAATCCATAATAGCAGACGTTGCCAAAAAACAAAATAAGCGAATCGCTTTTGAGGTCTTTTGTGATCGAAATTACAATGACGATTATTCCTTGGTGAGCCGCCAAGAACCAAATGCTGTATTGCATGACCCTATCGAAGTAATGGCTCATGTGGACCGGCTACATCAGGGTAAGTTACAGACTATAAACGGTAACTTGATTCCCATCCTTTCAGATACCTTTTGTGTTCACGGAGACAATATAGAAGCTATTGAAATAGTAAAATCGCTCAACCAAAAATTTCAAGTTGAAAAGTTATAAGTTACAATTCAAACCTTTTGGTAGCAAAGCTATTCTTGTAGAATGGCCAGCTGAAATGAAAGAGGAAATTCTTCTGGATATGTTGGCCTTTAAGAATCAATTGGATGCGTTGATTTTAGAGGATATAATTGTTGGCTATCATTCGCTGACGCTGCTTTTTTCTTTACCTATTGATAGTTTTCAAGAGCGTTTTGTCGAACTTCAACGTCTTTACGATGCTAGAAGTCCCATTAGTTTTTCTGACCGAAAAACTTGGGAAATACCAGTTTACTACGGGTCAGAAAACACAGACCTTCAAGAAGTTGCTGAAGCGAAAGATATACCGGCAGAGCGAATTATTCAAATGCATGCAGCACAGCATTATTTGGTGTACTTCATTGGCTTTCAACCCGGATTTTTGTATTTGGGTGGACTACCATTAGAACTTCATCATCCACGAAGAGGGAATCCTAAAATGGTTACCAAAGGAGCGGTAGCAATTGGAGGAAGTCAAACTGGGCTTTATCCATTTGAATCAATCGGAGGTTGGAATGTCATCGGACATAGTTCTGTTTCATTGTTCGATCCGAATCAAAATCCGCCTTGTGAAATCAAATCTGGAGATTATATCAAATTTAAGCCAATTACACAATCGGAATACCAGAGTTATACGGGAGAAGTTACACCAAAAACCAGAAGCTTGTGATTGAAGTAATCCATTCTGGAATGTACATCTCCATTCAAGATGGAGGTAGGAAAGGTCTTTCTCAATTTGGTGTATCGCGAGGAGGTGCAATGGATTTGCAATCCTACCATCTTGGGAACAAAATCCTTGGTAATCAAGAAGGATTGGCGAGTATCGAGGTTACTTTTGGTAAGGGGAAGTTCCTGTTTTTAAAACCTGCTACCATTTGTATCACGGGGGCTGATTTTAGTCCGACGCTTGATGAGGAATCCATTTTAATGAATCAATCAGTATTGGTGAAGAAGGATCAGTTATTGAGTTTTGGTAAACGAATTCGTGGCGTGTATACTTATATTTCCGTTTTTGGTGGAATTGATTCGGAGGTTGTACTTGGTAGTAGAAGTCAATTCAAACATATTACGCCGACCTATACAATACCAAAAGGGACTATTCTTCGAAAAGGAACTACCGATAGAAGAAAACAGAAGGCTGGTATCAATATTGAGGAGGAATTACCAACCAAGGAAGAAACGCTTACTTGTTTCCCTGGGCCTGAATTCCATTTACTAAGTGCAGACCAAAAAAGACAACTTACAAGATCTTTTCGATTATCTAAAAACTGCAACCGAATAGGAGTTGTTTTAGAGGAAACCATACCAAATAATTTCCCTCAAATCCTATCTTCGGGAGTACTTCCAGGAACTGTGCAAATTACGCCATCTGGTAAGTTGATCATCCTTCAACGTGATTGCCAAACCACGGGAGGCTATCCGAGAATCCTACAGCTGGATGAAAAATCGGTCAATAAATTAAGTCAGAAATTCACGGATGATTATATTCGTTTTTCATTGTTGAATGTTTTATGAGTAGCGAATCAATAAAGCAATTGGTGACTGATGTCTGTATTGTCGGTGCTGGCCCTGCTGGTGCGGCAACATCCATTCGTTTATCCCAACTTAAAATTCCGCATGTCATTATCGATAAGGCAGTATTTCCGAGGGATAAAACTTGTGGTGACGGACTCATTCTTTATGCCTATAAAGCCCTAAAGGAACTGGATGAAGCATTATTAAAAAAGTTTTTGAATCATCCTAAAGTATTGCATAGCGAATCCATGAAGCTGCATATTAGTAATAACCACTTTATACATTTTAAAGAAGCAGAAGATAGAGGTTCATTAATTACCTATGCGAGACGAATTGATTTCGATAACTTTTTAGTCGAACAACTCGATGAAACCTACGCTACAAAATTTTTTGGGAATGAAGTTCGAAGGTTAGAATTAGTTAAAGATGGAGTTGTAATTGGGCTGAAAAATAAAGAGCAAATCAGGGCAAAGCTTGTAGTTGGGGCGGATGGTATTCAATCAATGGTGTCCAAAAAGTTGGGCAATCATAAAATTCCAAAAAAGGAGATGTCTACCTTTATTAATGCTTATTATTCTGGGGTGACTTCTCAATCTAAGAGTTTTGATGCTGAAATTAGACTGCATTATAAAAAGATCCCGTTGTTCTTTTATATTTTTCCATTGGTCGACGGACAGGTAAATGTTAGTTTAGGAGGTAATACAGCAGGTATTCAAAAGTATAATATCAATTTAAAAGAAGTCCTTCAAGAAATCTTAACCACACACCCCAAAGTGAAGGATCGGTTTGTGAATGCTAAAAGAGAAGGTAACTGGCGCGGCTGGGGCATCCCTTACGATTTTTATAAGAAACCATTATCGGGAGAACGCTATATGTTGGTTGGTGATGCTGCAGGATTGGCAAATCCCTTTTACAAAGAAGGTGTTGGCACAGGTATGATGTCTGGTATCATTTGTGCCAAAAAGATTCAGGAATGTCTAATAGAAGATAACTATTCAAGTGAGTTCTTAGAGAACTACGATCAAAGCTTAAAAAATGAATTTGGAAAAGTATTACGATTTAGTAAACTTTCTCTTGTCTTTTCTAGAAATAAACGACTATTCTCTTTTGTTACGAAGCTATTTAAGTCATACGTAGAGCGAAAAACTCCAGCAATAGTGAAACGCAGAAGTTATTAATGAAAAAAGCCTTGAGATTTTCTCAAGGCTTTTTTTAATTTGTATTTAGAAAGTTGTTACTGTTTCTTTTTCTCAACAATAACTTCAACTTCTTTTTTTACTTCATTTGCATCCTTAGCTGTTTTCTTGATTTTTACTTCAACCATATCACCAGCTTCTTTTGCTTTCTTTTCGATTTCTTCTAAAGTTCCTTCAAAAGTTTTTGTTTCAGTAACTTCTTTACCGTCTACCATCTTGGTAGTTGTTATCGTAGCCATGGCCATTTGATCACTGTCACCTTTAACTTCAACACGAACCTCTTTCTTAATTTCCTCCTTAGCTACTACTGAACTAGAAGACAATGCAATACTAGGCGCGATCACTAATGCCACAACAGACATTAATTTTAATAAGATGTTTAATGAAGGACCTGAAGTATCTTTAAATGGATCACCAACAGTATCTCCAACTACAGCTGCTTTGTGAGCGTCTGTACCTTTTCTGCCTTCACTTTCAATCATCTTCTTAGCATTATCCCATGCACCACCAGCGTTTGATTGGAAGATTGCCATCAATACACCACAAGTAGTTACACCAGCTAATAGACCACCTAACATCTCAGCACCACCGATAAATCCGATTGCTACTGGAACGATGATCGCTAATAAACCTGGTAATACCATTTCTTTGATAGAAGCTTGCGTAGAAATCTCAACACACTTGTCATATTCAGCAACACCATCAGCAGCATCAAAAGTAGCTCTCTGTTCTTTGGTTGCCTTGCTCATATCTGAATCAACAGCTCTCATTACTTCTAAGGCAGCTTTCAAAGCAGGAATGTCTCTAAACTGACGACGTACTTCTTCGATCATTGCCATAGCTGCTCTACCTACCGCGTTCATTGAAAGCGCAGAGAATACGAATGGTAACATTCCACCTACTAACAATCCGGCCATGATGTCTGGTCTCGATACGTCGATAGCCGTTACGTTTGCAGTTTGCATAAAGGCAGCAAATAATGCTAAGGCTGTTAAAGCAGCAGAAGCAATGGCAAATCCTTTACCGATTGCAGCAGTTGTGTTACCAACAGCATCTAATTTATCAGTACGCTCTCTTACTTCGCTTGGTAATTCAGCCATTTCAGCAATACCACCAGCGTTATCAGAAATTGGTCCGTATGCATCAACCGCTAACTGGATTCCAGTATTTGCAAGCATACCTACAGCAGCAATTGCAATACCATATAATCCGGCAAAATAGTGAGATACCAAGATGGCAGCAGCAATTAAAATGATTGGAATCGCTGTAGACATCATACCAACACCTAAACCAGCGATAATGTTTGTTGCACTACCAGTTTCAGATTGTTTTACGATAGAAGTCACAGGCTTTGTTCCTGTTCCTGTGTAATATTCGGTAACTTTTCCAACCGCTAATCCAGCAACTAAACCAGATAATACTGCCCAGAAAACTCCGATTGATGAGAATGTAGTTCCATCAAAAGTCCAAGAGGCAGGTAACATCATGTCGATAATGAAATAAGATGCTACCAACATTAATCCGGCAGAACCGAATTCACCGATGTTCAATGCAGTTTGTGGATTTCCACCGTCTTTTACTTTTACGAAGAAAGTACCGATGATAGACATAATGATTCCGATGGCAGCTAATACCATTGGTAAATACACAGCACCTAATCCGTTAAAAGAATCAGCAAAAGCAGGTACAGTTGCAAAAGCAGCACCCAATACCATTGTACCAATAATAGAACCTACATATGATTCGAATAAGTCAGCTCCCATACCAGCAACGTCACCTACGTTATCACCAACGT
>CAYFJL010000131.1:0-7937 GCA_964343335.1 uncultured Polaribacter sp.
TTCAAATTATTGCTTAACTTTAAGGATAGCAGCGATTTTTTAGCTGTGGAACGTTGCCACACATTTCAATGAAATACTTAAAGACACCACTCGGAATAATCGGACTTCTTTACATAGTCTTTGGACTTGTAATGAATATTTGGATGTTTATTGGTGCTTGGTGGCCGACATATTTATACTTCCTTTCAATTGGAATCGGAATTTTCCTTTTGCTAATCAACGGACTGACTAAAAGACTACCCAGATTCAAAATTTGGCAGACTTTAATAGGGGTTTCACCAATAGTCGCATTTTTCATATTCATTCAGGTAACTAAGGCCTCTGATGATATCTTTATCATTCCAGCAGACTTCAAAGGGACAATAGCCGTCATTTATGGACAAGAAAATGGGACTGAAAAGGAATATGAAAACGGGAAACGATTATATCGTATTCCACAAAACGGAATTCTAAAAACAAAGTTCGAACTCAAAGGTGAGACAGCGAATTTTGGCGAATACTATTATTTAACCGACAATGGACAAAGAGTTAGAATTGAGTCCTTTCCATATGACAAGCCTTTTCCTGACAGCACAAAGATTTATGTTCATAATTGGCAGTTGGGAAATGCGTCCGATATTGAAGGGAATAACTTTACGTACCAACAAGCGACAATTGGAACTAAGACCGATAGTTTTGAAACTGACATATTTGAACTAATTGAAAAATAAAAAACGTGTGGCAACAAGGTGTATAGCCAATAGGGCATTTAGAGATAAACTTAAAGTCCTGTTCTTTGAGCAGGCAACGCCAAAACAAAGTTTTGACGTTTAACAAAAAAAGGAAATTAAAAGTAAAAACGTTTGTTTTGGCTTAGAGTGAATATGAAAGTTAGGTACTTCTTTCCTGCCCTACTGTCCATACACAGAACGTTATGGTTCATTAGAGTATACGAAATGAAAGCAATAATAACATCATTTGTCTTTTTCGGATTGTGCTGTTCTACACAAGCACAAAATGATTCTGCCTTGATTGGAAAGTGGTTTTATTGCGATAGTATGAAAGGACCAGATGAATTGGATAAGATGTTGTTTTACTCCGACAAAAATAAAACTGAATGTGATCAGGTAGAGAATGTCTTCTATTGGAGTTTAAAGGAAGATGGGAGTTTTGACTGGAATGACACAACTCAGAACTCGAAAAATGACATAATCGACGGAATAGTTGTTCATTCATTTAATAAATGGAGATTAGATAATAATCTTTTATACATGGGGAATAACGTCTTTATAATTGATATTTTAGACTCTAATCATTTATTAATACATCGTAGGATGGATACGTCAGACGATTCTCTTCTGGGTTTGTGGCGGTTTTCAAAAGGAGTATGTATATCTAAAAAGGACACCATAATACAAAAACCGAACCCCAGTAGTGACAGCATTACAAAGTATAAAAGACCCTATTCGGAAATACGATTTATTTCAACTGACAAATATGAATCAGGGGTGTTTTGTTTTTCTTGTGGGGGTATGATGTACCCTGGTAAATGGAGCATATCCACAGACAGCATACTATACTTGAGCCCTCGATTTGAAGATAGGAACTATCTTCAAGAATTTAGTGGTATGCATATTAGAATCAGAGATAGAGTTTTTTATTTATCAGACAATAAAGGTTGTAGGTATGAATTTATCCGGAAATAAGAACCATAACATAGAACTGAGCTAAAAACCAACTAAACTTCCTTTTTTTAAGTCGTTCATTTGCGCTTCGAATGATAAATCATCCTCAGCTCAATCACTCCTCTTTCAAATTATTGCTTAACTTTAAGGGTAGCAGCGATTTTTTAACTGAGCAACTTTGTGTGTAATGAAGAACATACTAACCCTATTACCTTTAATGATTCAGGGGCTTGGTTTAAGCCAAAATGACTCTATACAAGTTTATCATAGATTAGTAAAAAAAGGAGATTCATTAGTAGAAATTAAAAGTTATTCAAGTGCATATGAAGTATATAAAGAGGCCTATCATTTGAATTCGAGTGATACTTTAGATGCACGTATACAACAGACAATAACAATTTTAAAAGAGAAAGAAGGTTGTGATTCAGTTGATAAAAATTATGATAAAATAGTCGATAAAGCAGAAGATTTATATGATCAAAGAGAGTACAAGAAATCAAGAGCTCTTTTTGAAAGAGCATTAATGATTCGTCCACAGGATAGCAAGGTCTTAAAAAGGATTAAGCTAATTGATCAGTTGGATGGTGATTTTGATTTGAACTCAAATGAATTTAAAGTTGGAGACGTGTATATTCCCAAACCTAAAATCATGTTTGACTTTGATCGTGAAACTATTATTCCTAAATGTTATCCTCAACTTGATAGTATTGCAAAATTTCTACTAATACATGATAGTCTAATAATTGAAATTGGAGTACATATGGACAGTAGAGGAAGCGATAAGTATAGCAGGCGGTTAGATCAAAACAGAGCCGAAAGTGTGAAGGAATACCTAGTTAATAAGGGAATTAGACAAGACCGCATGGTTGCAATAGGTTACGGTGAAAGCCAATTTATCATTTCAGAAGAGGAAATTGATAAAATGGAATCTGCTAGAGAAAAGGAAGAGGCACATGCTATCAACCGTAGAGTAGAGTTTAAAATACTCAATATAATTAATTGATTTTTAGTTTATGAAAATCACTGTAGTTTCTAGGAAATATTCACAAATAAGGTCAATGCAGATCATTTCCTTGATATTACTAAGTATCCTAATTGTAAGTTGCAGACCCTGGAATAGATGGCCGCGAAAGTTTTATTATAAACTTCCTCATCACACCAAAAGTATAAGCATCGATAACTCAAAGTCTCTTGAGAAAAAAATTATTAACTGGAATACGGAATACTTATCAATTTATTTTTCACACATTGATTTTGTGAAATATAAATACGGTAATAGAATAAAATCTGATGAAATTAAGTCTCAAATAAAAGTGATAAACGAAATTCCCCGAGATACGATAAGAGCAGATTCTTTGGATTTATCTATTTTCTACACGAGAGGGACGGCTCGTGCAATTTGTGAAATAATAAATGACAACAAAGCTCATGTTTACAACGCCTCTAAAAATGAAGATGTAGAGATACTTCAATATCATTATGAAGATAGTTTAACGCAATCTGGATGTGGGCCAGGTTGGGCACTATTTCATCAGGGCAATTATTTGATTGGTTGGAAGTATGAATTATGTCCATATTAAGATGAATGATAACCCTAACAACAAATAAACAAAATAGCGCCGATAGGGCTCAAGGTTTGCGCTACTTTGCCTATTTTAGACCGTTAGGGGTAATACAGGAATACGTGAAGTGGATATTTTCAATATTATTTTTATTGGTAAGCACAGGAATAAGTTGTCAGAGCAACAATTCTGAAGGTGCACTTGATCATGTAGTCATTTATAGCGGTGAATTAGATGTTCAGAACCTTACATTGATTCTGGATAATGACACCATAGCTGGACATTTAGTAAAAGTCGATACTTTCAAGTACAATTTGAATACAGAAGCAAATGGTCCTCTTGAATCTAGGGCAATTCTTAACGAGCAGGACTCTTCATACACACTTCACTTCTTCTCAAAAGATGATATGAATAGAGACTCACAATGCGCAGATTATTCTAATTTCATTTTTGTACAGAACTTAAACAAAGTGGTAGATTTCCCAGACGAGGACTCATACCCTAATTATAATCTCGGAGCTTATATAGAAAGGAACATTGAGTACCCAGTGAAATACCAGAGTGAAGATATTGTGGTAAAAATATATGTGTCAGCAATTGTTGATCGCAATGGAGAGCTGATAAATGTTGAAGTTTATAAACCTTGGAAGGAGGAGTTTGACATTGAGGCAGTAAGAGTAGTAGAAAGCTCTCCTAAATGGATTCCAGCAATGTACAATGGCTTTAATGTGAAATCAAAAGTGAGAATACCTGTTCATTTTAAAATTGATTGAATACCCCTAACACCACCTACAAAACACTGCAACGATTACCCTTCCAATGATAAATCATCCTCAGCTCAATCACTCTCCTTTCTAACTTTTTCTTAACATGAAGGGGGTTAGAACTTGAAGAAGCTCTATCTATTCCTCTCTCAAAGAATCTAAATACTTTACCTTCTGATATCTTTCAATAACCGAAAAGAGAATTATTGATCCTACAACTGCAAAACCAACGGTTAATAAAATTCCAGTACAATTATGCGTTGAACCAGATTCGTTCGGTGCTGAGAATGTTTGATTCGGTGTTATTTCCATTATTTTTTCAATTTGATGATTTGAATAAATTGTCGATCATCTGACAACCTAAATGCATAATCAAACAACATCTTAAATTGATCACCGTTTTTTGAGGTACCAAGTTTAGTTGCTACATCTGGATCGAATCCCTTACCCGCTGCAATACCTGCCTTTACCCAACCATCCTCGTTTCTTTGTGCGAATGATGAACTTAGCGCTTTATGAGCAATTTTCATTTCTTTGAACCACGTATTAAATTTCTGAGTCGTTTTTTCACTTTTCACTCTATTCATAGCCCCTTTATGACTAATACTACAAAACTTTTGATTACTCCGACCATAAAATTGGACCTCACACCATGGACAAGTTTTTAAGTGTGGTCCTCCCAACTGAATTATTTCTTCTTTGCTCTCCATTTTTATTTCTTTTGACGTTTCTTAATCATTTGAATTATTTCTTCTTTGAGGTAGTAAACCTTCCCTGCCATCTTAATAGGTTTCGGAAGAATTCCTGCACGTTTCCATTTATCGAGTGAAACAGTACTCACTTTAAAAATATCAGCTACCTCCATTCGTGTAAGTAAAATTTGATTAGTTGCTTGATTCAAAGAGTCTGAACCTTCTAGATCATTCAGCCGCGCGAGTTCTTTACGAACAATTTGCTGCACAGTTAACTTCAACTCATTAACTGTAAGAGTTACTATGTGACGATCTTTTTCGTTTGTGTTCTCCGATTCCATGCAATTGTATTTATCCTGCAACAATAAAACATAGAATCAAGGATTTTGGTGAATCCACTAATCCACTAGTAAATCCACTAGTAAAAACACCAATTTATGAGTCGAATGGATAGTATTTAGGTTGAGCTGTAGCTAGTTTCTTACTAATGACTTTTACTTTATCATTTTTGAATGCCAAAAAATTGCTCCTTAAAAACCTACAGAACATAAGTTGTCTTCCTTTATAAGTAGATCTATCGATCTTTAAATAAAAGATATAAACAAACTTCATTAGAGCTAATTTCGAAATATTTGGATCTAATAATTTCCTATCTTTATAATCAAAAGCCTTAAAATTACTCATCAATAGGTGGTCGATATCTTTTTTATCAAGAATTATATCGTTTTTGCGATTCCTTCGATTGAGCTGCATGAAGTATTCACGAATTTCTTCTTGATTAAGAGTATCACATTCAATTCTATCATCAATGAAGTTTTCAGTTTCAGTAATGGTATATGCGTTATACTCTAATTTTAGACTTGAAAAATCAAAAACTACATGTTCGTCTACGTAGGCTTCTATATACTTTAGGTTATCAATGTTGTAGTCAAGTGGTTTTGGCTCTGTCAATGGAAACTTTTTATCGGGTTCATTTGGATCTATATATTTTCTTCGTTCAGCAATCCAGTCAGATACCTTGATCTTTTTTTCATCTATTCGATGAAAGATATTATGCTTCATTATTAGCTGTAAAACTTCAAATTCTATTTTATTGACAAATTGGTTCTTAGAAGCTTTAGATCTTCTCATAAAATGATCTAGCATCAAGGGAATTTCATATAAATCAGAAATAGAAATTTTTATAGCTAACCAAAAGGTAAAAGAAGGATAATCACAATCAATATAGAATAGGTGTTTTTTAGCTAACTCAGTCAAATTATCTTCAAAACCTTTTAAGCGAGCATAGGTAATTAAGGTGTTTCGAATACGGTTATAGTATTCTCCTTTTGAAATTGGTGGATTAAACGTATTATCGATTTTTAAATGGTTTATAAAATCCTTATAGCATTCAAGCGTGTTAATCTCATATGGTTCAACTCTGAAGTGTGGACCGTGCATTTAATTGAATTTAATTAATTCGTTATCTAAAATAACTTATAGGATTCTATTTGACAATACATCAAACACCTATTTATACAAAATATTTCCTATTTGATGAGAAATCAAATTAATTCCTGAAACGAATCCTATAATAAAGTGAATTCGTAGCATATTCAAATGACTTATCTTGAATCGCATTAGACTTACCAGATTGCATGATGTTAAACTCATCTTTTGAAGGGAAAACATAGTTTTTCCAATTTGTATTTTCTGTTGATCTACTAATAGGGTATTTCCAATGATAAAATGCTAATGCCTGATCATAGTTGATCAACTCCATAAATCGTTCAGTCGAATCAATTTCTTGGATAGGAAATATCTCTGTGTAATTTGTATCAATCTCGAACCATGGATAGTTCTGCCAATGTCTCTTTTCGAACGATTTTGAGTTTGATAGTGATTTCTCAATATCAATAGTCAGATAACAAAAATTTAGCGACTGCTTATTTTCAGACCTTGTTTTTGTTACGATCTCTTTAACTTCTTTTTTTCTGTTCCTTATTTTAGTATTATAATCCAAGCTAAAAAGTTCTCTGTTTTTTATCTTGTTTGAAGGTTCATATACAACAAACTCTAAAAGCTCTTCGTCAAAATAATAATCTTTATATTTTAGAAATCTCTCAGCTTTCTTATAATCAGATAATTGGTAATACAAGGTCTCCCTAAGAGTTGAGTCACATGTTGATTTTACGAATTCTTCATACTCTTTTCTTTCAATAACCCATTGATCTTTAAGTTCTGAACCTTTAATTGAATATTGAAAAGTATCCTTTTCAAAAATTGGAACTATATCTACATCTGAGTCTAACTTGTTTTCTTCTAATCTGGTTTGAATATTTTTACTTTTCCAGTGCAAATACCCTTTATATTGATCCATCCTAAGATTATAAGGTGTTCTATTCTGAAAAAATATTGGCAGTGTCAGAGCTAAAACATATGGAATATCATGTTTCCCGTTGGAGAACTCCAATAGCCCCCAATGATTATGAAAAATAGAATATGCTGAAGTTGATAAGATAGAGTCTGAATAGGTGTAACTTTTATTATGATCTGATTCATAGAAAAGTACTCTATCATCAAATATGAATTTGCCGTTCATGACTGAATAATATTGACAAGGTACTTTCATGAAGCTTAAAAGAGGAATATGGTAAGACTTAGAATACAAACTTTTAACCCTTTTTTTTAGATTAAATCTTGAACGATTCGTCTCTCTCTCGCTTGGATGAGCTACACTTTTCTTATCCCAGTTTAAATAATCAATAGACATTTTGTCTTCTTCAATACTGAAGTATATTGTTTCTTTAGCTACAGAATCTCTTACATATTGCTGAAAATCTTTGAAGTCATTTATGCTTACCGGATCTTTTGTTTGTAATGTTAAAACGTCATTGAATTCAGAAGCGTACATCTCTTCATCAATAATTTTCAAAAAATCTTCAGCATTCATGTTTTGGCTTAAAGAATTAAAGGAAAAATCAATAAAACAAGTTAAGAGAAGTAAGTAAGGAAGATGGATTCTTTTTAATGTGTTTTCGATGATCATTTGTATGGCTAAAATAAACTTAGGACTAAAGGTAAAGATTGTATTTCTTATTTCAAACCGTCCCCGCTTCCGTCCCCCGGCCTAAAAAACAAAAAGCCTGAGAAAGTTGATACTTCTCAGGCTCTTCTAGGTCTACAGCCATATAGACTTGGGTTTTTCTCGTTAAGAGATGGCGGTCTGGACGGGACTCGAACCCGCGACCCCCTGCGTGACAGGCAGGTATTCTA
>CAYFJL010000132.1:0-7919 GCA_964343335.1 uncultured Polaribacter sp.
TTTTAATTTTAGTCAAATATCATTTTTATCTTTTACAATGTACCAATAATAATACCGAGTTGTTGGAATTGCTGGCTGAAACGTTACGATCTTAAAGATTATTTAACTGATTGGATTTATTATCGTCGCTAATGGTCCAAAAGAATCCTATAAAGAAGAAACTATCTGCGTTCGGTAAAATGGCTTCGCGTTCAAAAAAGCCATTGGTGTTCGCGGTATTCGCGTAATTATACCCTAGGATGTTTTTGGTGAACAAGGCGTTGTTCACCGAGAAATACAAAATCTTTTGTTGATCAATTAAATAGGCCCAATTGAGGCTTAATGAATTGTAATTTGGGGATTGATTGTTTAAAAACCCAGCTTCATTCGGATTGGTAAAAGTTCTTCCTGTGGCAAAGTTGTACGCGAAACCAATCTGACTTTTCCAATCTTCCACCCAATGTTTAGCAACCACCGAGAAATTGTGTTTGGAGGCAAAATTAGGAGTGGCAGCAACCGGGAAATTTCGAAAATCTCTTTGCGTGTCTAAATAGGAATAAGAAATCCAATAATCTGTATTTTTTATTTTCTGATTTTGTCTCCAGAAAATATCGATTCCTTTGGCGTATCCATAGCCGTCATTAGAATAGTTAGCCATGAAATTTGGCATTTCTGTATCAAACTTTACGAGATCTATGTATTTCTTGTAATACCCCTCAATCCTGAAAATTTCGTCTTTTCTTGTCCATTGAAAATTGGCTATATAATGCGTTGTTCGTTCGGGATTTAGGTTTTGTTCGAACTTTAAAAAATCATTACCTGGATTCTGAAAGAATTCTCCATAAGCCACAGAAAATTGGGCGTTTTTACTTGATTTGATAGATAAGGATGCTCTAGGCGAAAGATTATGTTCTTGAAACAATTCAGAATATTCCGACCGTAATCCGATTTTGGCACCAATATCTTTTGAAAAGTAAATGTCTGATTCTACAAAGGAGGCTAGAATGTTATTATTGAAACCATAAGCAATCGTATTACCTTGATGGGGTAAGAATCGTTCATCAAAATCTGTCAGGAAGTATTCAGCTCCAAAATTAATTTTGACTCTATTGGTGATGTTTTTGTTCAGTTTGATTTTAAGGTGGGCTGAGTCTTCGTTGTTTTTAATGTCATCATTGATAAAGTCGACTTTGGTATTGTCATGGGTATAGCTGATACCAGTTTCCAGACGCCAATTATTTCCGAACTTTGTTCGATAACTGCTATTCAAGTAGAAGTTTCTATTCTGCAATCCGAATTCAAATCCGTTAGTAAAATTGATATCTTGTTGAATAAGATTAAAATCGGTATAACTAAAGGCTCCATACACTTTTAATAAAGAATCGTCTTCGAAAGTGTGACGGAAAACCATTTCTCCGTTCATGGCTTGATAAGGTTTGTTCCAAGTATTACGGTCGGGATATAATTCTAAATAGGGCGCTAAATTGATGTATGAGGTATTGATACTAAACGAACTCTTTCCCCACATTTGTGTATTTCCAACTCCGGCGCCAACGCTCATCACCTGAACCTCGGTTTTCTCTTGATCTGGATAATCAATGGTGTTCAAAGCCAATACACTTGATAATGCTTGGCCGTATTCGGCTGAATATCCACCGGTAGAAAAAGAGATTCCTTTGAATAGGAAAGGTGAATAGCGACCGCGAGTAGGAATGTTTCTCGCCGTAGGAACGTAGGGTGTAAATACGCGCATTCCATCGATAAAAATTTGGGTTTCGTTGGCATCCCCACCACGAACAAAGAGTCTTCCGTCTTCGGCAACTGTTGCTGTTCCGGGTAAGGTTTGTATGGCTCCTAAGAAATCGCCAACAGCACTGGCCGTAGTCACAATATCCAAAGGTTTTAAAACGGTTACTTTGGCTTTTTCGCCCGCTTCGAAGAGTCCGGCTGTTATAACAACGGTATCCAAGGTGTTGATATCAGCTTTTAAGGTGATGCTTAATTTTTGAAACCTGGAGACATCGGCTGTTTTGGTATAGGTCTCGAAGGATAAAAAAGAAACTACCAAGGTTTGAACATTTTCTTCTTCAGTATGAAAAACAAATTCACCCTTTTCATTGGTAGCAGTCCCGTCGTAGGTGCCATCCAAATACACATTTGCCCCAATGATGGGTTGTTTCTTCGAATCTAAGACGATTCCGGATATTTTGGTTTGTGCAAAATGGCTGGAGATGTATAAAAGAAGTAAAAGGTTGATTGCTTGTCTCATCAGTTGTATGATTTTGATGATACAAAGTTGAAGGATTTACGACTCCTGTAAAAGGAAAAGAAACTGAGTTGTACTAATTCCTTGACGAACTGTCAAGGTGCTTTATTGAAGTATTCTGAAGATAGTAAAACAATAGACCACTAAGAAAGTACAAGCAAACATCTGCGAAATCAGCGGTGTAGCGTGTTAAGATTTTTGGAAAATAATATTCAAAGGCGATGCTTACCAAAAGGCATGCGTACAAAATGATGGGTAAGGGTAATAGGTATTGTTTGTTATTCTTCATGAATATGACAACATAAAGGCATACGAAAAGAACGATGGGCATGAATAAGAAATCGTTTACATAATTATTGATGAGGCTGGGAAGCTCAATGGAAGTGAAGTGTTGTATTCCGTAAACGAGACTACCAATGAACAAGGAAAAAAAGAAATAAGATGTGGTATATCGATTCATTATCCTGCAGCTACCATAGTGACAAACCAAACGAACGCACTAACAATAGCGCTTACCACCCAAATTACCGAAAATAAGATCCAACCGATGATTCTTACTACAGCATATTTGTGCTTTTTTAGCCGTTCTGGGAGATTCGGATTTTCCTTTTCGTAAATGACCTGCTCGATGAATTCAGACTTTACTTTTTCCTTCCTGATCTCATGTTTTTTGGTTCGCTCATTCAGTGGGGAATTGCATTCGCTGCATTGATCCGTATCTGTATTAAAAGTGCCGCAATTCGGACACTTAATCATTCTTTTTTGATACATGAGAATACCTAGCTATATTTTCTAATTTAATGGATGAAAAAAAACGCAATTAAGAATTTAATTGCGTTTTTGATTTATATAGACTCTAAACATTGTTTAGATGGACTGTCTATTTTACTTCCTCAAAGTCCACGTCTTCTACGTTGTCACCTTGGTTGGCATCAGCTGCAGGACCTTCAGTTCCTTGAGCGCCTGGATTTGCACCAGCTTGTTGTTGTGCCGCATACATTTCTTCTGAGGCAGCTTTCCAAGCTTCGTTGATTTTCTCCATGGCAGCATCAATCTGATCTAAATCTTTCGATTCGTGAGCAGTTTTTAATTCAGCCAAAGCATCTTCAATAGGTTGCTTTTTATCTGCAGATAATTTATCTCCAAACTCTTTCAATTGCTTTTCTGTTTGGAAAATCATTGAGTCAGCTCCGTTGATTTTTTCTGCGGTTTCCTTTGCTTTCTTATCAGCTTCAGCATTCGCCTCAGCATCAGCTTTCATCTTTTGAATTTCTTCATCTGACAATCCAGAAGAAGCCTCAATTCGAATGTTTTGAGATTTACCAGTTGCTTTGTCAGAAGCACTTACATTAATGATACCATTCGCATCAATATCAAAGGTTACTTCAATTTGTGGTACTCCTCTTGGTGCAGGTGGAATTCCGTCTAAATGGAAACGCCCAATGGTTTTGTTATCAGCTGCCATTGCTCTTTCACCTTGTAATACGTGAATTTCAACAGATGGCTGATTGTCTACTGCAGTAGAGAATACTTGTGACTTCTTCGTTGGGATGGTTGTATTCGCTTCGATTAATTTAGTGAATACATTACCCATGGTTTCGATACCTAAAGAAAGTGGAGTTACATCTAATAAAAGAACGTCTTTTACATCTCCAGTCAATACACCACCTTGAATAGCAGCTCCTAAAGAAACTACTTCATCAGGGTTTACACCTTTGCTTGGTGATTTTCCAAAGAACTTCTCAACAGCTTCTTGAATGGCCGGAATTCTAGTAGAACCACCTACTAAGATAATTTCATCGATTTCTGAAGTAGATAGGTCAGCGCTTTTTAAAGCGGCTCTACATGGCTCAATGGTTCTTTTTACCAAGTCGTCGATTAATTGCTCGAACTTCGCTCTGCTTAATGTTCTTACCAAGTGCTTTGGTCCGCTTGCCGTTGCTGTGATATATGGCAAGTTGATTTCCGTAGAAGTTGTACTTGATAACTCAATCTTCGCTTTTTCAGCAGCTTCTTTCAAACGCTGTAAAGCCATTGGATCTTGTTTTAAATCCATGTTTTCATCAGCCATGAATTCATCAGCCAACCAGTTGATAATTTTTTGATCAACGTCATCACCACCTAAGTGTGTGTCACCATCCGTAGCAAGTACTTCAAATACACCATCACCTAATTCAAGAATAGAAACATCGTGTGTACCACCACCGAAGTCAAATACAACGATTTTTTTGTCGTCATTTGATTTATCCAATCCGTAGGCCAAAGCCGCAGCGGTAGGCTCGTTAATAATTCTTCTCACTTTCAATCCAGCGATTTCACCAGCTTCTTTGGTAGCCTGTCTTTGTGCATCGTTAAAGTAAGCAGGCACGGTAACTACAGCTTCACTTACTGATTGTCCTAAGTAGTCTTCTGCAGTTTTCTTCATTTTTTGAAGCACCATTGCAGAGATTTCTTGCGGTGTATACAAACGACCATCTACATCCACTCGTGGCGTATCGTTATCACCTTTTACCACTTTATAAGGTACTCTTGACGCTTCATTTGAAGACTCAGAGAATTTATTCCCCATAAAACGCTTGATTGAATATATTGTCTTGGTAGGATTCGTTACGGCCTGTCTTTTTGCAGGGTCACCAATCTTACGCTCACCACCCTCAACAAATGCTACAATTGATGGAGTAGTTCTTTTTCCTTCGGCATTAGGAATTACTACAGGTTCATTACCTTCCATCACAGAAACGCAAGAGTTGGTAGTTCCTAAATCGATTCCAATTATTTTACTCATAATAATATTGTATATTTTGATTTATGTTTTCAGTTTTGCCTAGACTATGTCAAAGCGTATGCCATTGCCCTTTTAAAGTGATTTTGGCAGAATTGCCAATTAGAAAGAAAAAATAAGGTGACATAATGACATAATTTTCTTTTAAATCGGCCGAAAAATCTATAGGAAGCTCCTTTTAAAATTACTACCTTTAAACACATCAATGTATAATTCAAATAATAAAACACTATGAGTAAGTTTGACGAAAAGGTAGCGCTCTACAAGAAATTTATGGATGATAGAGATATCCGCTCAAATACAGAACTTTTAACGGCAGTAACCAAGGGCTTAGGTCCTTCGATTTACAAAAAAGATGCTGAAACTGTTTCTGGTTCCGATCCCAAGGAATTGGCTACTGTTAGGAATAATTTTTTGATTAAAAAGCTTGGTTTGGCTGATACGCCGGAACTTGACGAAAAAATTGGGGAAGTGATGGAGCGAATCGGAAAGTCTGAACGAAATAAATACAGGGCAGTAGTGTACTACATGCTTGTGAAGAAATTTGACAAAGAATCAGTTTATGGTTTCTAAATAAATATCGAATTCACATTCTTAAAAATCCGACTCATTGAGTTGGATTTTTTATTTTTGCGCAACTTTCAACCAAGATACGGATGTCACAGTTTGTTAGTGTTTTTGATATGCTGAAAATAGGGGTGGGACCATCAAGTTCTCATACCTTAGGTCCATGGAGAGCTGCCCAAAGTTGGGTGGGGAAACTCAGAGAAAATGGATTATTCCATGAGTTTGATGCGGTTAAGGTAGATTTATATGGCTCTTTATCGCTCACAGGAAAAGGTCATGCTACTGATTTGGCTATTTTACTCGGACTTTGCGAAGCAGATCCAGAAACCATTCCGATTGAGGACATTGAAATTATTGTAGATCGCATCAATACGCAGCACGAATTGTTTTTCAAAGAAGGAAAGGTGATTCCTTTCGTGCCTGGCGATTTGAGATTCAATAGGGAGTTCCTTCCTTTTCATCCCAATGGTGTATCCTTTTCGGCCTATCGAGGAGAAGAATTGATTTCTAAAGAAACCTATTATTCTATTGGAGGAGGGTTTATCGTTCAAGAGGATGATAATTTGGAAGACGATATTGAAATTAACAAAAAGAATTTTCCGTATCCAATTAATCGAGCTATGCAGCTTGAAGAGTATTGCGAGCGTGATGAGCTTTTGATTTCAGAGGTAGTTTTTAAGAATGAATTGGAGCTAAAATCGGAGGAAGAAATCAATGCCGAATTAGATCGAATCTGGAACACCATGTTGGAATGCATGTATCTTGGGTGTCACACAGAAGGTAATCTTCCAGGCGGATTAAATGTGAAAAGACGCGCCTATGAAACGCACAAGAAATTAATCCAAGAGATTAAGTATCGAAATCCGAACGAGTGGATTACCGCCATTCGAAGCACAGAGGTGAAATTCCGACAGATTCTAAAATGGGTAAGTTGCTTTGCTTTATCCGTAAATGAAGTCAATGCTTCACTTGGAAGAGTGGTAACGGCCCCAACCAACGGAAGTGCCGGTGTAATTCCGGCTGTACTTATGTATTATATGGTTATTGAGAACCATAAGGCCGACCTGTCACAGGTACGAAGATTCTTATTGACGGCTGGAGAAATCGGAAGTTTGTTTAAGAAAAACGCTACCATATCCGCAGCAATGGGTGGTTGCCAAGCTGAAATTGGTGTGTCTTCTGCTATGGCAGCGGGAGCCTTGACTGAATTGATGGGAGGTACGCCTTCTCAAAGTTTAGTAGCGGCAGAAATAGCTATGGAACATCATTTGGGTCTCACTTGTGACCCTATAGCCGGACTCGTTCAAGTGCCTTGTATTGAACGGAATTCTATGGGGGCCATTAAAGCAATTCATGCGGCTGAGATAGCCCTGGAAACCAATCCGAAGGAATGCTTGGTGCATTTGGATGAGGTCATCGATACGATGTGGGAAACGGCGAAGGATATGAATAAGAACTACAAAGAAACCTCAGAAGGAGGATTGGCCGTTACCGTGCGACTGGCAGATTGTTAAGGGATAAAACAAAAAAAAACTCGAGCATTGCTCGAGTTTCTTTATGTCTTTATTGACTATTGATTAGTCGTTAGAGCTAGCTAAAGCAGCACCATAAACAACTAAACCGAATCCGATTTTGTTTACAGCATCACCGATGTTGTAGATTACGTCCATGTTAAGACCCCAATCTCCAATAAAGCTATACCATCCTGGAGTACCAGCCATATAACCTAATGGATAGATTGCCCATCCTACTAAAACGAACCAACATAATGTTTTGTGTGCTTTTAATACAGCTCCACCAGCTTCTTCAGCCAATTTCTTAGCTTCACCTAACCAGATGTCATAAACGATTACGAAGTAAGCGATACCTGAAATTAGACCCCAGAACCAAGCTTGGTCTCTGTAAACAGCCTCTCCAAAATATCCAGTTACTAACATAATCACAGATAAGAAGATTAATCTCCACATCATTGATCTCTTAGCGCCAGCTACTTTTAAGATTAAGTAGAACTCAACACACATTAATGGAACAGTTAATACCCAGTCTACATATCTAAAGAATGTAGGTGACTCAGCATTAGATGCCCAATAATCTCTCATGTACCAGTAATGAACTGCGGCAATGAAAGTAATTAACCCTGAAACTAAAATAGAAGTTCTCCATTTTTTGTCAAAGTTGTTCATAGAAAGGAAGAAAAATGCAGAAGCAGCCATCATAGCCATACATCCAACGAAGAACGTAAACCCAACATAATCATCCGTAGCCATTTTTGCAACGGCTAAAAATTTAGAAAAATAATACATTGTACATTAATTTAATTAGTTA
>CAYFJL010000133.1:0-7824 GCA_964343335.1 uncultured Polaribacter sp.
GAACTAAAACAATGACAAACAACCACGTTACTGTTTTAGAAATCGATTCAAAAGCACTTGAACACAATCTGAATTATTTCAAGAAAAAGCTCGATCCCAATACCAAGATCTTGGCAGTGGTTAAAGCCTTCGGATATGGCAGTGACGGTGTTCTAGTTGGTGACTTTTTAAAAGATAAGGTCGATTATTTCGGGGTAGCTTATGCCCAAGAGGGTATTGCTTTGCGTGAGGCCGGAATAGACAATCCGATATTAGTTCTTCATCCGCAGATTGTGAATTTCAATGATATCATCGATTACAAACTGGAACCTACTTTATACAATTTTAAAACGCTTGAGGCCTTTTTAAAGTTGGCCGATGAGCGCTTATTGATGAACTATCCAGTTCACCTAAACTTTAACACAGGATTGAATCGTCTTGGGTTTTGGCATACCGATCTTGAAGTAATCATATCTAGATTGAAGGAAAGCAATCATGTAAAAATAGAATCACTTTTCTCTCATTTGGCGGCGAGTGAAGATTTGGAGGAAAAGGAGTTTTCAATCAATCAGATTAATAACTTCGCCTATATCGTAAAGCAGATTTACGAGATACTCGGATACGAGCCCTTTTTACACATGCTCAATACGTCAGGAGTGATTAACTACAGTAAAGCGCAATTCGACATGGTGCGAATCGGCATCGGTTTGTATGGTTTTGGAAACGATGATGAGGAAACGGCCCAACTAAAAAACACCCATAATCTCTATTCGGTCATCTCCCAAATACACTTGATTGAACCGGGAGAGACCGTTGGATATAACAGAGCTTTTGTTGCAAAGTCGCCCACAAAAACAGCTACCGTTCCCATTGGCCATGCTGACGGAATTCGGAGGGCATTAGGAAATGAAAAAGGTTATGTATTGGTCGGAAATCAAAAAGCACCAATCATTGGAAATGTATGTATGGACATGCTGATGATAGACGTTAGCAAAATCGATTGTAAAGAGGGAGATCAAGTGGTGATTTTCAATAATCAACAAATGATTGAGGACATGGCCTATGCCTCAGGAACGATTCCTTATGAAACCTTAACAGCGATTTCTTCTCGTGTTAAAAAAATGTTAAAGTAATTTAATTTTTTGTACATTTATCCCATCAACTAAAATCTAACAGAGACATGGGAATGCTTAAAGAATTTAAAGATTTTGCAATGAAGGGCAACCTTATTGACATTGCAGTAGGTTTTGTAATGGGTGCTGCTTTCAAGCAAGTAGTAACCTCTTTTACAGGCGGAATTGTATCACCTCTAGTAGGATTGATATTTAAGGCTGATTTTAAAGATTTAAAATTAGTAGTTAAAGAGGGTGTGGCAGACACCACTGGTAAAATTACAGGTGAAGTTGCCGTTTTGTACGGAGATTTCATTACCAATGTGATTGACTTCATCATCGTGGCTTTTGTAATGTTCATGATTGTGAAAGGTGTGAATGCAACGAAGAAGAAGGAAGAACCTGCACCACCACCAGCTCCAAAAGGTCCGAGTCAAGAAGAACTTTTGGCAGAAATTCGAGATTTATTAGCAAAACAGAAATAAATCTAATGTTAAACGTGTTTTAATCCCGGACGAAAGTTCGGGATTTTTTTTAGCTGTAATCCTAAGGATTCACTTTCAATATGTCCAGAAATTCGTCTCTCTCTATCTCTCGAGCTCCAAGACTTGCCAAATGCTTGGTGTAAATTTGACAATCGATAAGACGGTATTTCCCACATTGAGCCAAATGAATGAAGGCCAATTTTGAAGCATTGGCAACTCTACTAAACATGCTTTCTCCGCAGAAAACTCCATTGACTACCACTCCGTAAAGACCTCCTACCAATTCATCACCCTGCCAAACCTCAATGCTTGAAGCATACCCGCGATGATGCATTTCAATGTAGGCCCGTTCCATATCATCAGTAATCCATGTATCACCTTCGTCTTTTCTCTCAATGGATTTACATTGATAAATCACATCAGGAAACGCTTGATCTTGGGTAATTCGAAAATCATCCTTTTTAATGACCTTCTTCATGGATTTTGAAATCTTAATTTCCTCTGGAAACAGTACCATTCGCACATGCGGACAATACCAAATAATTGGGTCAAACTCAGAAAACCATGGAAAGATTCCGTTTTCATAAGCATGAATCAATCGTTCTGAAGACAGGTCACCTCCTAGGGCTATGATACCGTGTCTGGTAGTTTTATTATATGGCGGGAACTTAATTTCTTCGGTTAACCAAATCATATCAAATTAAAATTAGGGAAATTAAATAGATGATAGATCCAACGATCATAGCAATAAGTGTATAAGGCAATATTTCTTTGGCCTTCAATTTTGTAATTCCTAATAAGGGCAAGGCCCAAAAAGGTTGAAGCATATTTGTAATTTGATCGCCGTAAGCCAAGGCCATAATTGCCTTGGGAAGCGGAACTCCTAACTGTAAAGAGGATTCAATGATAATCGGACCTTGCACCACCCATTGTCCTCCTCCACTAGGAACAAAAATGTTCACCAATCCGGCACTGAAGAAGGTAAATAAAGGAAGCGTCACTTCATTGGAAATAGAAATAAATGCATCAGATATTAAGTTCACCATTCCGGATTGGGTCATCATTCCCATGATTCCGAAATACAATGGAAACTGAATCAAGATTCCAGAGATATCTGAAATAGATTCTCCAACTGCATTCGCAAAATTCCGAAGACTTTTGTGTAGAATAATTCCCAGTCCGAGCATGAAAAAATTCAAAAAGTTCGGCGTTACTTTTAACTGTAAAATATCTTGGCCATACTTATAGAAGGCAACAAAAACGATGAGGCCGCCAAACAGAAAGGCAAGAATCTTGGATGCGTCTAGTTTCTCAGCTTTTGTTGATGAACTCGCATCAAAATCAAACTTGTAAACATCCAATGAAATTGATGTGGGTTTGGCCTTTTTCCCAAGGTTGTACAAAAGCAAGGTGATGACAATCAAAATCACAAAAAAAGTGATGAGGTTCCAGCTGCTAAAAACCGTTTCCGAAAAGGTAATCACATCTGGAATTTGTCTCAATATTTCTTGGGACGAGGTATTGGCCATCAAGTCTTTGATATGACCATTTTCATTGATCTTCACAGGTGCTGACCCTGAAATTCCTCCATGCCAAACCATGAGACCTACGTAACCCCCAGCACCAATCAATGGATAATTGAGAGGTAGATTCTTTTGTTGGGCTTGTTCTGCAACTTTCCTGGCTAGTAAAGCCCCAAAAATGAGTCCGAGTCCCCAATTGAAGAAAGCAACAATCATGGTAGAAGCTCCTACAATAGCCGCACTATTCGCCGTAGTGGAGCAAAATCGTGTCAACTTTCCAATTAAGTTACTCATGGGCTGGGACAAAACCAGTACATGACCGAGCACTAAGATCAACATCATTTGATAGGCAAACTCCAACAATTTGGTAGACCAAATTCCGTCTTCCCAAAAAGTTAACAGCTCAAGTGTATAGCTTGCAACAGAGGTATCATCTGGAAGTGTAAAAATCAATGTGAAACCAAAAGCAACAAAAGTCAATAAGATTGCCAGCGTAAAGGGCGAGGGTAAATAATTCTTAAAGGCGTTCTCAATGAATTGGGTGATCTTCATGGAAACTTTGGTTTACAGGCTAATGTACTAAATCTTAAAGATTCTATAAAGTTTTGAGTATCCTATTCATCCTTGATAATCAGTGCGTATTTTTGCATTTCCCTAAAAAAGGCATGAATTGGAAGTAAGTAAAAAAAGAGTCAAATCGAGAAAGGAGAAGGTCATTCTTACCCACCATTATTACAATAGGACCGGCTTTTATCTTTTTGTCTGGGAGAGTTTGAAGAAAGCTTTCTGGCCGATTGTTCTTGTCGTTGTAGCATTGTTTCTTACCAATAAATACATCTACAACATTAACGATGGTCTCCAAAGCATGACAGAGACTTTTTCGAGACTCGGGGTACTCATCACCTTTTTCATTTCTGAAACCTTATTGGGACTCATTCCTCCAGAAATATTCATTGCTTGGACAAAAAAAACAAGTGATCCTATTTTGAACCTTACCTTCTTGGCGATTTTATCCTATATCGGTGGTTTATTGGGTTACTTTATTGGTAAGGATGTGATTTTGAGAATTCCAGCTGTCAAAGAATACCTAGAAGTGAAAATGGCGAAGAATTTGAAGAATACAAAAAAATGGGGCGGATTCTTAATTTTAGTAGGAGCATTGCTACCACTACCCTTTTCCATTGCCTGTATTACATCAGGTATGATCAAATATCCCTTTAAAAACGTTGTCTTCTTTGGTTTGTTCCGATTGGCAAGATTTGCCATTTACGCCGTTGTAATCTTTAGAGTCGTAAACTAAAAAAAGCCCTCAAGAGGGCTTTTCAATAAGTTTTAATTAGAAGGGCAGATCGTCTGGTTCGTTTTCTGTAAAATCATCTGTAGTCTGAAATTGTTCTACTGGTGGTAAATTTTCTTGCGATGGCGCAGCTTGTGCTAAGTTTTCGATTCTCCATCCTTGGATTGAGTTGAAATACTTTGCTTCTCCTTGCGGATTGATCCATTCTCTACCTCTCAAATTGATGGAAACTTTTACATCTTGACCAACTTGAAAACTATTCAATAAATCTGTTTTATCCTGAATAAATTCAATCGCTAACATTTGTGGATATTGCTCATCCGTAGTTAGTACCATTTCTCTTTTACGAAATCCGTTCGACCCAAAAGTCTGAACGTCTCCAATCATTTTTATTTTTCCTATTACTTCCATATTCTTATTCTATTAACAGCACTTTCCAAGCGCTTTCAACATCGTTTTTGGCTAAATATTCCTTTGCAAATGTATGTTTTTCTGTTTCATTGGCTTCTGAAAAATGTGGATGTTCTTTCATAAAGTTATCAACAGATTTTTGAGGAGGAAATGCATCTACATTGCCCAACATACCCAAATCATTTCCCGTCAAAACAGTACTATTTCTGATGGCTTTCGGAATTGCATCCACACCAATACCCAAAGAGCTCAAAGGCTTGGGGATTTCGAAGAATCCGTCTCTAGCGCGAGAGTAAAAACTACCCCCTGCTCTTGCCACCAAATCGATTTTATGTTGATCGATCGTACCATCTTCAGCAAGAACTTCTTCATTGATATGTACTTTGACTACCTCGCCCACAATTAAATTACCCGCACCACCCTCGGTACCCGTGTATATGATGTCTTTTACCACACACTCAAACTGCACTGGAGATTCGGCTACCCGAAACGGTTTCACCTCATCCGAAGGAAGCATGGTAAATCCGGCTTTCTCAAACTCATTCACTCCTTTTGGATATTCAGTACTACTCAAAGACATCTGTTGAACCATTGGATAACTCACCACATTAATCACTACTTCCTTCACCTCTTCAACGTTCTCCAACGTGTGTTTTGTCGTATTGTCTCTTACCCTTCTTGCCGGTGAAAAAATCACGATCGGCGGATTCGAACTAAACACATTGAAAAAGCTATAAGGCGACAAATTCGGATTCCCATCTTTATCAACTGTACTGGCAAAAGCAATGGGCCTCGGAGCAATGGCTCCCAATAAATATCCGTGTAATTTACCAGTTGGAAGATCTTTCGGTGCAAATGAATACATATCTAATTTTTTGTACGGTAAAGATACTATCAATTGTTCAAATGAGTTATATCTGTAAACTACTATATTTGTTTCATGTCGATAACCAACAACGTCATCATTTTCAAGAGAATCGGAATATTTGTGTCCCTCTTGATTGTCTCTCTCATCCTTTGGAACACCTATGTTTTCTTTCAGAAATTCAAACAAGAAGAACGCATCAAAATGGAAATTCTGGCAGCAGCTCAAAAAGAATTGTCTACCAACACCAACCTGGATGCTAGCGTTGATTTACCTTTAAAAATTATTGAGAAT
The DNA here is from genome assembly GCA_964343335.1 of uncultured Polaribacter sp. Classification (GTDB taxonomy): domain Bacteria; phylum Bacteroidota; class Bacteroidia; order Flavobacteriales; family Flavobacteriaceae; genus Polaribacter. Next base: position 5,967 of record CAYFJL010000133.1, read on the forward strand.
AGCAATACGATTCCGATGATTTTGGTTGATGCAGAGGGTAAAATTATCAATTCTCAAAACCTCGATTCCATCAAGGCATTAGATCCAACATACGTTGAAAAACAGTTGGAGATTATGAAAGGCGAAAACAATCCGGTTGAAATAAGTTATAAGGGCAGAAATAAGCAGTTCATCTATTATCGCAACTCCGATCTTTTAACCAAATTGAGTTATTATCCGCTTGCACTGCTCTTAATTTTGATACTCTTCCTATCGGTTGTTTATCTGTTTTTCAGCTCCAACAAAATGGCTGAACAGAATAAACTGTGGACTGGGATGGCAAAAGAAACAGCGCACCAAATTGGGACTCCCCTGTCGTCATTATTGGGGTGGATTTCGATCCTAAAAACCGAAGACGCGAATCAAAAATACGTTGATGAAATCGAAAAGGATGTTCAACGACTAAACACCATTGCCAATCGATTTTCGAAAATCGGATCCTTGCCTGAACTGAAAGAAGAGGATGTTATTGCGATCACTAAAAAAGCTTATGATTATTTAGAACGCAGAAGTTCAAAACAAATTAGCTTTTCCTTCGAATCTGAAATTGACAGTCAGATCATTCCTATGAATGAAGAATTATTCAGTTGGGTTATTGAAAACTTGATTCGAAATGCTGTGGATGCCATGCAAGGAAAAGGAGCGTTGAAACTTGCTATTTTTAATAAAGACGATAAAGTATCCATCACCATTGCAGACACTGGTAAAGGGATGCCCAAAAAGCTTTTCAAACAAATCTTTAAACCAGGATTCACTACAAAGAAACGTGGTTGGGGACTCGGTCTTTCTTTATCAAAACGAATCGTAGAAGATTATCACAAAGGGAAAATCTTTGTTCAGAAATCAGAAGTGGGAAAAGGAACGACTTTCCAAATCATCTTAAACGCCTAGCAACTTCTACTCGAAATTACCAGCAATGGTTTCAGCAAGCGCAACAAACTCATCATGAGACAATTTCTCCTTTTTGGTAAATCGCATGTCATCCATGATATTGATCGGAATCAAGTGTACATGCACATGAGGCACTTCCAATCCGACGACACTCATTCCGACACGTTTGCAAGGAACGGATTTTTCAAGTGCTTTGGCAACACGGTAGGAAAATGCCATCAGGTCATTATAGGTATCCTTGTCCAAATCAAAAATCTTATTGACCTCTTTTTTGGGAATGACCAAGGTGTGCCCTTTGGCATTGGGATTGATGTCTAAGAAGGAATAAAAATTGTCATCTTCAGCGATCTTGTAAGACGGAATTTCGCCATTGATAATTTTGGTAAATATGGTTGCCATGGGTTAGAATTTGCATAAAAATAAAAAACGCTTTTCGAATGAAAAGCGTTTTGAATTATCATTTGAAAAAATTATCTACTAATTTCTAGTATTTCAAATTTCATGATGCCATTCGGCACTTGAATCTCGGCAATATCACCAACCTTATTTCCTAATAGTCCTTTTCCTATTGGTGAATTCACAGAAAGCTTTCCGTTGCGTACATCCGTTTCTGAATCCGCTACCAATTGATACTGAAATTGCATTCCGTTGGCAACATTCTTCAATTTCACTTTTGAATGGATTAAAATCTTAGAAGTATCCAACTGACTTTCATCCAAAATACGTGCGTTGGCAATAACATTCTTTAATTTGGCAATTTTGGTTTCTAAATGAGACTGTTCTTCTTTGGCAGCGTGATACTCCGCATTCTCACTCAAGTCTCCCTTGTCTCTTGCATCGGCAATTTCTTGGGTTACACGAGGACGCTCAACCTGCTCCAATTGCAACAATTCATCTTTCAATTTCTTTAATCCTTCTTCCGAATAAT
>CAYFJL010000134.1:0-7813 GCA_964343335.1 uncultured Polaribacter sp.
TTATGTACCTGCGGATGACTTAACGGATCCGGCTCCTGCAACAACATTTGCTCACTTGGATGCAACAACAGTATTGTCAAGAAAGATTGCCGAGTTAGGTATTTATCCTGCGGTTGATCCATTGGATTCAACGTCAAGAATTTTGACTCCAGAAATCTTAGGTGATGATCATTACAACTGTGCACAAAAAGTAAAGGAGATTCTACAGAGATATAAAGAATTACAAGATATCATTGCCATCTTAGGTATGGAAGAATTGTCTGAGGAAGATAAGCAAGTAGTACACAGAGCACGTCGTGTACAGCGTTTCTTATCTCAGCCGTTCCATGTAGCTGAGCAATTTACAGGTATCCCAGGTGTTTTGGTTGATATCAAGGACACCATCAAAGGATTCAACATGATTATGGACGGTGAATTGGATAAATATCCAGAAGCTGCCTTCAACTTAAAAGGATCTATTCAAGATGCGATTGACGCAGGTGAAAAGATGTTAGCGGAAGCTTAAAAACTAGATTATGTATTTAGAAATTGTAACACCTGAAGCCATTTTGTTTTCCTCTGAAATTGTATCTGTTTCAGTTCCTGGGATGGATGGTCAGTTTCAATTGTTAGACAATCACGCCGCCATCGTTTCAACTTTGAAAGACGGTGAAATTAAGATTGAAAGTCCACAGGCTGAACTTGATGAGCTTTACGCTGACAGGTTTACCAAAACAAAAGACGGACAGTACTTATACCCAATCAATTCCGGAACGTTGGAATTGAACAACAACAAGGTAATCATACTAGCAGACTAAACAAGTTTGTTAAAAGGAAATAAAAAAACCTCAATGTGCAAGCATTGAGGTTTTTTGTCATGCAATCTTTCCCTAAGAAGAATTATTTAACCAAAATTTCTTGTTTCAAATATCAATGTAATCAATGATTTAATAACAAGTATAAAACTCCTTTTTAAAAGGGGAAAAACCCCCATTTCCAATTCCGTCGAAATTTTACACAGAATAAAATCGTATATTGTTGATTGTCAACTTAAAATAAATCAACGATGAAATCTTTTACACTAAAAGCCTTAGCTTTACTAACCATTCTTTTCGCATTGTACAGCTATAAATCTGAGTGTAACCATACTCATGATTTTCCAAAACAAAAAACTGAAATTGCTATTGTAGATAGTCTTTCTTGTTATCCAAATAATGATCGACCTAGCCAGGTATTAACCTACCCAGAAATGGCTGCTATGTTTGACGAATACAATCGAGGAGCAAGAAGGGTTTTAGATGCCTATATGAAGAAAGCGACCAATGGAAAAGAGACTAGGTCAACAGTTTACAACTGGTACCGCATTGAAGACTTGAAACAATACATTGCTTACATCGAGAAAATATCAAAAGAAAAGCAAATTCCTGTAACCGGATTTAGAATTTATCCGACTTCCTATCCAAAGAACTATAAAGATGAAGTTTTACGCAGCAGACAAACCATCATTCTAACACCAACAACTACCATTGCTGGTAGAGATGACGCTGCCTTTGAACCTTTGTATTCTGGAGTTGGAAAACCAATCGGAATTCAAAAGTTTTTAAATGCAGCTCGAAAGAAAAGAATTAAGAAGGCTTCATTTTTCCCTTTCCAGCAACAACAAGAGCAGGATAAGTTTTTGTTGAGTTCATCGGCAAACAGAGCGAATACGACGCCTCCTTATTAATCTTTCATGGACTTTTTCCCCAGTATAATATCTTGCGTTGAAGCCTCAAGTATTATATGTTCCATCATATTCTTTAAAAAGTTTAAAGGCTTCTACTTTTATTTTTTTTTCGCCTACTTAATATTTGCCTATATGGCAGATATTCTGGGTGAATTGTATCGACCTACAGGGAACCGTTGGTTGTATAACATTTATACCTTTTTTGAATTTTCAACCTTGTTGATGATTTATTACATACTCCTTGAAGAGCGGTTTTCAAAAAGGTTAGTGATGGTATTATCAGTTCTCTTTTACATTTGGTATGCAATTAGTTTCCAATTTGAGAGTCTACAAACCTACTCATTAATCATCTTAGGCTTCGTGATCACTACTTTTATTTTTTTATATCTCAAAGAACTATTGAATTCCAATAAAATAACAAGTTTTCAGGTCAGCCTTCCCTTTTGGATATCGGTAGGATTCCTTATCTACTACCTCGGAACCTTACCCTTCTTTTCACTTTTGTATCTTGGAGGTATGAAAGATAGACTACTATTCACTGTTTTAGAAACCTTGATTATAGTCATGCATTTAATATTTATCATCGGATTATTATGGAGCAAGAAACCACTCAAGCAGTCATTATAATTTCAACGGTAGTGATTATTTTAATCACCTTTATGCTTTTGTTGTTATTTGCTTTCTTTCAAAAAAGAAAGAACGAGTTGCTGATTGCTCAAGAAAAAGCGCGGGAAGAATTTGAAAAGGAAATCGCCGAGGCTCAGGTAGAAATTAGAGAAGAAACCTTACGCAATATTAGCTGGGAACTACACGACAACATTGGTCAGTTACTTACTTTGGCAAAAATTCAATTACAAAGCCAACCTAACGAACAAACCAAAGAAGCTTCTGAAACCATTTCGAAAGGATTGAATGAGGTTCGAGCCTTATCAAAAATGATCAATCCGGAAGCAATAAAACAACTGAACCTAAAACAATCTATCCGATTAGAAATAGACCGATTAAATCGACTTAGTTTTATCAATGCCCAATTTTCAACTTCGGATGAAGACGTTAACATTGATCAAAAGTCGAGCATCATTATTTTCAGAATTTTACAGGAATTCTTTTCAAATACCATCAAGCACTCCAAGGCCAATAATTTGGTTGTGGAACTTAACGCAAGACCCGAGGGTTTAACTGTTGTAGCAAAGGATGACGGAGTCGGATTTGATATGGAAAAAATCAAACAAAAGGGAATCGGATTGCTGAATATTGCCAATAGAGCCAAACTCATTGGAGCCAAAGTGGATTTAAATTCCGAAATTAGCAAAGGAACGACATTGAAAATTGAATACTCAAATGGCTAAGCATCTGGTTTTTGTGGTGGATGATCATACATTGCTATCCCAAGCAATTGAGCAAATGGTGAATACCTTTGAGAATTTTAAGGTGGTTACTACCTGCAAGAACGGGAACGATCTCATTCAAAAAATTACATCCAATGAGATTGCCAATCCAGAAGTCATTTTAATGGATGTCAATATGCCGATCATGAACGGTATTGAGGCCACGGAATGGTTGTCTAAACATCATCCTGATATAAAGGTTTTGGCGCTGTCTGTTGAAAACGATGATTCTTCAATTCTAAGAATGATCAAAGCAGGGGCGGTGGGTTATTTACTGAAAGATTCAGAAAAGTCAGTTCTTGAAAAAGCGCTGAATGAAACCATTAAAAACGGATATTACCACACCAAAGAAGTGGCGAATTTATTGGTGCGAAGTCTTACCAAAGAAGAAGGTTCCATTCAGCTTAAAGAAAAAGAGATTACTTTTTTGAAATTGGCCTGCACGGAATTAACCTATAAAGAAATTGCAGATCGCATGTGTCTGAGTCCGAAAACCATTGATGGGTATCGCGATAGTCTGTTTACAAAGTTGGATGTGAAGAATAGAGTCGGGTTGGTTATTTATGCCATCAAAAACAAAATTTATACTCCTTAAATATTGTAAATTTGCCCCATGGAAGAATCAAATAGACAGCGAAAAATAGCCGGAATCCTTCAGCAAGATATTGTTGATGTACTTCAAAAGTCTGCCCAAGAAGGAATGCGAGGCGTAATCATTACGGTGACAAAAGTAAATGTTACCGTCGATTTGGGTTTGGCAAAAGTTTATTTGAGCGTATTTCCGTCTGAAAAACGAGATGAGATTGTAAACGGAATCATTTCCAATACACCACTAATTCGTCATGAACTGGCAAAAAGAACGAGAAATCAATTACGTCGTATGCCAGAGTTGGCCTTTTTCTCAGATGACTCATTGGATTATATTGAAGGCATTGATAATGCCCTTCAAGGAAAGACAGAGAATCCAATTAAAGATCCAGATATTCTTCCGAAACGTCAAAAACGATAAAGGCTCTTGCGTTTTCCCTTTTACATAGCAAGACGTTATTTATTTTCTAAAACCAGTAATAATGCCATCAATATCATTACGATTATTGCCTCGTTTGGGGTAATCGTAAGCTCAGTAGCCCTATTCATTATCCTCTCTGGATTCTCTGGTTTGCGAACTTTTAGTTACAGCCTTTTAGATGCCTCTGAGCCCGATTTAAAAATAACTGCTACAGAAGGAAAGTCCTTTCTTTTTGATGAGAAAGTTCAAAGGGTGTTAGATGACAACAATGCGGTGCTAAAGGTTTCCAAAGTGATTGAGGAACGCGTCTTTTTGGAATACGACGGAAAGAATGAAATTGCTTATGTTAAAGGAGTTGACGCCAATTATAATAAGGTTACCGAAATAGACTCGGCTATTGTGGTCGGCAATTGGCTAGACTTTGACTATGTCAATACAGCCGTTTTGGGGAGAGTAATTTCTAACAAACTAAGTGTCGGAGTTTACAATTTTGGGGAAGCGCTCCAAATTATGATTCCGAAGCCGGGAACCGGATTTATAAATCCGCAAAATGCTTTTTACAAGACCAATGTTCAGATAGTAGGCCTTTACACCGGAACTGAAGAATTTGAAAGCAAGTATGTGTTTGTAACTTTTGATCAAGCAAAACGATTGCTGCGTTTTCAAGACAAACAACTCACAAGTTTGGAACTATCGATTGACCCAAATTCAGATCCAGATGATTTGGCTGAACGATTACAAAATGATTTAGGCGACACCTATCAAGTTCAAACCCGTGCACAACTGAATGCCGTCTTTTATAAGGTTATCAATACGGAGAACTTTGTCTCTTATTTGATTTTTACCTTAATTATCATCATCGCTCTGTTCAATGTAATAGGAGCTATCATCATGATGATCATTGACAAGCGATCAAATTTAAAAACCCTTTACAATCTCGGAGCTACTGTTCAAGAGGTAAAGAAGATATTTGTCTACCAAGGGTTTTTGTTGACCTTTTTAGGGATGATGCTAGGTGTTTTCTTAGGGGTCATCCTTGTTCTGCTGCAACAGAAATTTAGTTTGTTTATGATTACGGCAACCATTCCTTATCCTGTGGAGTTAGAGTTCACAAATGTGCTGATTGTATTTTTTACTTTGACCGTGCTTGGTTACTTAGCAGCCAAAATTGCAAGCAGTAGAATCTCAAAAGTATTTATTGAAAAATAAAACAAGAATTACGTGAGTAATTCTTGTTAAATTATAAACCTAGCTAGGTGTTTATCGAAATGTATTTTAGGTAAATGTTTCTTTTTAGGGATCTCCTTAATCGATTTCGAGATTTACTTTATGTTTCATTTACCTTAAACCGTTCTTTTGTTAATTCCTTTTTGGGGGTAAAAATTGAACAGTGTAAAAATACGACATAAAAAAGCCTTGCTTTCTTAAAAAAAGATTAAAACGGAGAAGATTTCGGTAAAATGAAAAAAGGTATAGTTCAATCGTAATTCATTACTCTTTAAACTATACCTTTCTATTCTAACACGTTAGAAGAAAAATTCAATCAAATAATTATATATAAGGTTTTAAAGTTGCCTTTCTTTTTTTCAATTGTTTCTCCAAATCGCTGATGGTGTTTTTCACGGCCATTTCATAATTCTTTTCATTGGAAGAAGCATGAATTCTTGGTCCGGCAATACTTACCTCCATTTCAACAATTCTTCCCAACTCCTTTGGTGAGTTTTCTCGTTTAAAAAACACATCTACCCGAATAATGGATTCATATTTGTTAAACAAACTTTCAAGCTTTTTGATAGTGTAAGCTTCCATGGCTTCGCTCGTTGGCATATTGATAAATTGAATGTTTGTTGTCATAATCTGAAGATTTAATGTTCATTATAAAAATAAGAGGAATAAAGGATTTCAGATATGACATTTATCATACCTGTATCAAAAAAGGAAGTAAAAAATTGATCTTTAGGAAAGTTCTGGAATCATCGAATTACCAAAGGTTTCTTCCACTTCTTTAAAAGTGTCAAAAACGTCTTTCGGATCATCTGAAGTCACCATTTTTAATCGGTATTCTTTGAAATGCGGAATTCCTTTGAAGTAGTTGGTGTAATGTCTTCGGGTTTCTACCACCCCTAAATGTTCGCCCTTCCAATCAATGGCCATTTCTAAATGACGCCGTGCCATTTCAACACGCTGAGAAATATTTGGTTTTTGAAGGTGTTCACCTGTTTTAAAGAAGTGTTTTACTTCGTTAAAGAACCATGGATATCCAATTGATGCTCTTCCAATCATCGCGCCATCCAATCCATATTTATCACGCATCTCCATTGCTCGCTCAGGGGAATTGACATCACCATTTCCGAAAACCGGAATATGCATTCGTGGGTTATTTTTTACTTCTGCTATGGGTTTCCAGTCGGCATCACCTTTGTACATTTGTGCTCTGGTTCTACCGTGTATGGAAATGGCTTTACAACCCACATCCTGTAATCTTTCAGCCACTTCAACAATGCGAATAGAATCATGATCCCAACCCAATCTGGTTTTCACGGTAATTGGCAGCTTTGTGTGCTTCACCATGGCTTCCGTAAGCTTTACCATTAAATCGATATCTTTTAGAATACCTGCGCCAGCTCCTTTAGAAACTACTTTCTTAACTGGACAGCCGAAGTTAATATCAATGATATCCGGATTTGTTTTTTCGACAATCTCAACTGATTTGAGCATGGAATCTAAATTGGCTCCGAAAATCTGAATACCTACCGGTCTTTCTTTCTCGTAAATATCTAATTTCATGACACTTTTGGCCGCATCACGAATAAGTCCTTCCGAAGAGATAAACTCCGTATAAACAACATCTGCTCCATTCTCTTTGCAAAGCGCTCGAAACGGAGGATCCGATACATCTTCCATCGGGGCTAATAGCAGCGGGAAATCTGGTAACTCAATGTTGTCTATTTTAACCATGTCTGGGTTCTTTAGAAATTTATTGTTTTTTCGACATCTTTTTCGCCTCGCTTCACAATCACTTTGGTTTGATCTCCCTTTTTGAACGTAGACAAAGCTCTCATATAGCTCATCATATCGGTCACCAAACTGTCGCCCAATTGTATAACCACATCACCTTTTAATAATCCAGCTTTTTGTGCGGGTTTGTCTTCAGAAACACCATCAATTCGCATTCCTTTTCCATCGAAGAGATAATCTGGTACTACTCCTAATCCCACCCTAAATCGAGGTGTTTTATCACTTTCGTTTTTCGTTTTTCGGAATGCAAGCTTTCCATTGTCATTCAAATCAGAAATAATATCAAAAAGATAAGTAGATATCAAATCCATTCCTTCATAATTCAATTTATCGGAATCGTCACTTGGTCTATGATAATCTGAATGCTGACCTGTGAAAAAATGCAGCACCGGGATGTCGGCTAGGTAAAAGCTTGTATGATCGCTCGGCCCAACACCCGATTCGTTCTGAATCAATTTAAAACCTTTATTGTGCGACTTTAAAACTTGCTTGAAAATAGGAGAAGTTCCCGTTCCGTAAACCGCTAGCGAAGAATCTTTTTTCATTCTTCCTACCATATCCATATTGATCATGTACGATACTTTTTTGGTATCGATTGTCGGATTCTTTACAAAGTAATTAGACCCTAATAGGCCCATCTCTTCTCCAGAAAAAGCAAGGAACAAATAGTTATTATTCGTGTTCTTTCCTTTT
>CAYFJL010000135.1:0-7804 GCA_964343335.1 uncultured Polaribacter sp.
TATGAGTATGATTCCATGAAGAACGATTACGTTCATAAAAACAAACCAACCCTAGAGAAAGACCTCGTTACTTCTTGGTTTTATTCTTAGGAGCAAAATTTTCTTCCCATTCTTGATAGCTGTCGCGATGCTTAAATCTTCGGTGCGACCATAAATAGAATTCAGGCTGCTTTCTGATATTACGTTCTGTAATACGCAAGTATTTTTCAGTAAGTTCAAAGTTTTTGTGATCATTTGGTTGATCGCTAATCAGATCAAATTCAACTTCAAAATAACCCCTTTTTACCTTGGTGACACTGTAGTTGATGATCACCATGTTAAATCGCTTGGAAAGCATTTCTGCTCCTGTATGAACGGGTACCTTAATGCCTAAAAAAGAACTCCAATAAAAAGTTTTATGCAGTTGTGGGGATTGATCACTGAGTAAAAGATACAAACCTTGGGTGCCATCGTTAAAATTCTTTTGCATGCCTTTCACTGTATTGGTGGTCTTATAGCCAATGAATCCAAATTTTTCGCGCATGCGTTTTACCACCTTTTCAAAATACGGATTAGCCAATTTTGTGTAAGCGGCGTAGGAATTCACCTTTACCCAAAGTGGCATGCTAATAGACCATTCCCAGTTCGCCTGATGGGCACCTACCATAGCGATACTGCGTCCTTCAGTCACATATTTTTTGACAAATTCTGGGTTCTTGAAAATATAACGCCTTTGCATCTCTTTCTCTGAAATAGAAAGTCCTTTTACACTCTCTATCATAATGTCAATGAAATGTTTGAAAAAGGCTTTCATGATTCGACGCTTCTCTTTTTCATCTTTCTCAGGAAAAGCGAGTGTTAGGTTTTGCATCACCACTTTCTTTCGATAGTTAAAGACATAAAAGATCAATAAGAAGAAAAAGTCAGATACGATATATAATACTCTCATTGGAAGTCGAGAGATGATCCAAACAAGCGGATAGACAATGATAAATAGTAGAAACCCCATATTTATTTTAATGATGCAAATATCACTATTTTTGAGTACAAGTACCTACTAAATTAAAGCGTGTATTTTATTTTTGTGATCCAATGGGAAATGTGAGCATGATTGTTTTGTTGTTTATCCTGGCCAATGTACTGGTTTCGATGAAAGGTTTTAATGACTATGGCTTTTTAGACCGATTCAAGTTTCAGGTAGGAAGAGCACTAGGGGAGGAAAAGTACCGTTTGGTGACCTCTGGATTTCTTCATGTAGATTGGTTGCACCTGCTGTTCAACATGTATGCCTTGTATTTATTTGGTGACATCGTAGCTCGATTTTTAGGAACCAATGACTTCATTATTATTTATGTGGTGAGCCTTCTAGCAGGAAACTTGTATTCGTTATACTATCACAAAGATGAACCCTATTACAGTGCTGTGGGTGCTTCTGGCGCTGTATCTGGAATTGTATACTCATCCATATTGCTATATCCCGCAATGGAATTGTACCTGTTTTTTATTCCCATACCCATTCCAGGTTATGTCTTTGCACTCGGTTATTTGTTGTATTCGATTTACGGAATGAAAAAACAACTGGGCAACGTAGGTCATTCGGCCCACTTGGGAGGTGCCATTGGAGGTTTTGCGGTGACCCTGCTATTGAATCCAGTTTTATTTTCTGCGAATACGACCTTAATTATTATTCTTTCCATACCGATTTTGTTGGTGCTATTTTTTGGCGATCGTCTGAAGCAACTTTAGAGGAATAAAAAAAAGCAGCTTTAAAAGCTGCTTTGTAGCGAAGGGGGGACTTGAACCCCCGACCTCAGGGTTATGAATCCTGCGCTCTAACCACCTGAGCTACCTCGCCGGAATTTGAGGTTGCAAATATAAATCAAATTTGGAGATTTTCAAGTTGAAGAAATACATTTTTTTTAAATAGAATTAATGACTATATTGGCACATCAACTGGTATATAATGAGTAAAATAAAATATGAAATTGAAGTCCCTATCCACGCTTCGCCAAACCTATTATTCCAATATTTATCGTCACCTTCAAATCTTCAAGAATGGTTTGCTGACAAAGTAAATTCGAGAGGTAAGGTGTATTCTTTTATTTGGGATGGTGAAGAAGAAAAGGCAGAGGTGCTTTTAAAAAGAAATGACGAACGCATCAAGTTTAAGTGGTTAGAGAGTGAAGATGATGAAAGCTACTTCGAGTTTCGCATCATTGTTGATGCGCTTACCAAAGATGTTTCCTTGTTTATTACCGATTTCGCAGATGATGATGAAGTAGAAGAGTCCAAGCAACTATGGGAGAATCAAATTGATGAATTAAAACATACGATTGGAGCTTAAATTCCGATTTCAGAAAAATTTATGAACTCAGCTTAGGCTGAGTTTTTTTATACCGTGTAATAAGTTGTAATTTTGCGTTCTAAATTTTTGCAATGGTAAATGTTAACGGTGAATTGTTGTTTGAAGAGAATGTTTCCTTGTCGATAAACAATAGAGCATTCTTGTATGGAGATTCCGTTTTTGAAACCATAAAAGTTTCGAACAATCGAGTGGTTTTTATGGAAGATCATTACTTCCGTCTCATGGCGTCCATGCGAATGATGCGTATGAAGATTCCCATGTCTTTTACGTTGGAGTTTTTGCAGGAAGAGATCTTAAAAACTGTAAAACTACAGGATGATGCACCTCAATACCGCGTTCGTTTGTCTGTCTTTAGAGACGAAGGAGGGTATTACACTCCCGAAAAGAATACCATTAGTTATTTAATCAAGGTTTCTCCTTTAACCAATCCGGTACGCGACGAATACAAAATCGATATCTTCAAAGACTTTTATGTCTATTCCGGATTGCTATCCACGGTGAAAACCAACAATAAAATGCTCAACACGCTGGCCAGTATTTTTGCTAAGGAAAATGAATTGGATAATTGTGTTTTGGTAAACGAAAATAAGAATGTGGCTGAGGTTGCCAACGGGAATATTTTTATTGTCAAAGGAAACATTATTAAAACACCTCCTTTAACCGATGGATGTTTAAAAGGAATCGTTCGCAAGAAGATGATTGATATCCTTACCAAGCATCAAGATTATCAAATTGAGGAAGCTTCATTTTCACCTTTTGAGATTCAAAAGGCAGATGAGGTTTTTATAACGAATGCGATTATGGGAGTGCAGCCAGTTACTCAATACAAGAAAAAGAAATTCACACCAAAAGTATCATTGGCGCTTGCAAATAGTTTAAGAGTATCTGAAATTACGGGTTAATTGAGGCTAACATCTTTGGGTGCATTTGCCCAAAGTTTGAAGGAACCCCCTTTTTTTATGATTTTATCACGCCACAGAGAGCTGATATCCGTAGATAGGATGCTGTAGATAGGGTCTTTTGATACAAACCAAGAATCTGTTCTGATTTCATTTTTTAATTGATCTTTTCCCCAACCAGAATATCCTAGGAAAAAGCGTACTTCATCTTCTTGAAGTAATCCGCTATTTAAGAGGCTTTTTAGTGATTCAAAATTACCGCCCCAACAAATGCCATCGGCAACTTCCATGCTATCGGCAATGAGATGTGGTACCTTATGCACAAAGTAGAGATTCTCCTGTTCAACCGGACCGCCTTCATAGACGTGGAAATTACATTCAATTTCAGGCAGTAGGTCTTTTACGGTGTATTCGAGTGGTCGATTTAAGATGAATCCAACAGAGCTAGCAGGACTGTGTTCAGTCATTAAAATGATGCTCCTGTTAAATGAATTGTCATTTAAAATATTTGGCTGAGCAATCAGTAAATTTCCTTTATGCAGTTCCTGAAAAGACATAAGTAAATGTAGCTAAAAAAAGTGCAAAAAAAAACTCTCTAAATCAATTAGAGAGTTTGTAAGTTTCATTTAGATACTTTTAGTTTACAGCATCACTTAATCCAGCACCAGCTTTAAACTTAGCTACATTCTTTGCTGAAATTTGGATGGTTTTACCAGTTTGTGGATTTCTACCGCTTCTAGCTGCTCTTTTAGAAACTGAAAAAGTTCCAAAACCTACTAAAGATACTTTATCTCCTTTTTTTAATGCAGAAGTTACGCTTCCTGTAAAAGACTCTAAAGCTGCTTTCGCTGCTACTTTAGAAATTCCTGCATCCGCAGCCATTGCTTCGATTAAATCTGATTTGTTCATAATAAAACTGATTTTAAAATTAATTGAATAAAAAATTTGCTTTAACGCTTAACAAATATAGACGTAATAAGGGTTTACGCAAATTTGACCCCTCTAAAACGGAGGTTTTGTTAATAAATGTTACCTAATTGTTAATAAGAACGAAAACGGAAGGTCGGAATCCTGATATTTTCAGCAATATCGAGGCTTTAGAACATTTTTGAGTCTTCAGAAAAGGAGTATCCATTCAATAAATCTCGAATTGGCATTTTTCGCTTCCCGGAGAGCTTTATTTCCTCAATGATTAGAAATCCACCTTTCACTGCCACTTTTAATGATTTTTGATCGATAACAATTGTTCCATTTGGAAGATCTTGAGGTCGAAACTCTGTCGATACCTTGTAGATTTTAGCGCTTGTGGTTTCATTATTATTTTCAATAGAGGTCCAAGCCGCGGGAAAAGGATTTAATCCTCTAATCTTATTATAAATATGTTCTAGAGGAAGTTCCCAGTCGATTTTAGTGTTTTCAGGAGTGAGCTTGGGTGCAAACTTGTTGATCGCCGCTGGTTGTTTGGTGGTTTGCACGTTGTTTTCAGAAATAGCATCGACGGTTTCACAAACCAATTCGGCACCCAAATACATCAATTTATCATGCAAAGTACCAACTGTTTCCTCTTTTCCAATGGTGATTTCTTTAGAAGCGATGATTTCACCAGTATCAATTTTATCATCAATAAAAAAGGTGGTTACTCCGGTTTTCGTCTCTCCATTAATTATAGACCAATGAATCGGTGCAGCTCCTCGATAATCAGGTAGAAGGGAAGCATGAAGGTTAAAAGTGCCTAATTTGGGTAAATCCCAAACCACCTTCGGCAACATTCGAAAGGCGACCACAATTTGTAGATCGGGTTGCAGGGATGCTAATTCCTCTAAAAAGGATTCATCTCTCAACTTAGTAGGTTGCATCACAGAAAGACCTTTTTCTATTGCATAATTTTTTACAGCAGAAGATTTTAGTTTTCTTCCTCTTCCAGCAGGTTTATCTGGGGCCGTAATAACACCAACAATATTGTAGTCATTTTCCACTAATGTATCTAAAATAGTAACGGCGAAATCAGGGGTTCCCATAAAGACAATTCTAGGTGAATTTTTACGACTCATTTAGTTGGTATTTATTGTATTCGGTTAGCTTGATTTTTTGATCAATTAATAGCTCTTGCAAATGTATTAAAATCATCTTCTCTGAGGATTCAATTTCATGACAGATTTCTCTTGAAGATAACTCAAATTTGGATTTTAAAAGTTGAAGGATTTGCTCCGAAATTTTCAAATTAGATCCACTTTTTTTTGACAAACAGACATCACAATTTCCGCAACTTGATGAAATTTTTTCTCCAAAATAAGTTGCGATTTGGATTTTTCTACACACATTCTGGTTGGAAATAAAGTCCAGTAAATCTTTGCTTTTAGATCTCTTTTGATTCAAGTAAGATTTAATTTCGGGAACAATTTTATTGATGGTGTAGTCGTCTTCTCTTGGATGCAAGAAGCGGATTTTAGTTCCGCTTTTTTGCGGAGAGTAGGTGATGATTTCGTCTCGATTTAGTTGGTTGAGGTAGCCAAAAACTGTTTTTACAGGGATAGAATTCAGTCTCGAAAGCTCATATTCATTGACATAAACCTTTTGTTTATATAAACCAGTATAATTCCTTAATAAAGAATTGATAAACTTTTCAATATAGATATTTCTTATAGTATAGTTTATCACGGTTTTACTAATTGCCTCAAACTGAATGGTGGATTTTTCGTTTTGATTTGAGTTAATTTCTAGGATGCCATTGCTTTGTAAAATTTGCATGCTTGTCGCGACCTTTTTGGAAGGTAAATGATAAGTTTTTGAAAAGGCTAGATTGTCAAAATAATGTTCATCCTCTGAAATTTCTCCCTTGCTGATTTGATAATATTGGAATAGTTGTTTGTAAAAATTTTTTATCTCAGAAATGGTCGGAATTGAATTTTCAAGATTTTCTCGCTGGATTCTTTCGTCGTTTTTATTTTTCAATAGAACTCCGAAAGATGCATTTCCATCACGTCCGGCTCGTCCGACTTGCTGAACATAATTTTCGATGCTTGATGGTAAATCGATGTGAATGATCAGAGCCACATTTTTTTTGTTAATTCCCATTCCAAAAGCCGTGGTTGCAACCATCACTTTTGACTCTTCATACATCCACTTTTTGAACTGAATATTTTTCTCTTTTTTATCCAATCCTGCATGGTAAAAAACAGACCCTATTTTTTGGGTATTTAAGAATTCAGAAATGCGTTCTGTTTTGCTCCGACTATTGCAGTAAACGATGGTTGGTTTTTGAAACCTTTTTAGGATGTCTAGAAGTTTGCCTTCTTTATTTTCCAAATCCAAAATTCGATAGGAGATATTCTCTTTTACGAGAGATTCCTTATAAACTTTCGGATGAGTTAGTTGTAGACTTTTTGTGATATCGGCTATTACTTTTTTTGTTGCCGTTCCTGTTAAGGCGATCCAATTGGTATTCGGACAAATTTCTCTAAGAACATGAATATTTCGGTAGGAGGGACGAAAATCGTGTCCCCATTCAGAAATACAATGAGCCTCGTCGATGGCGATTAGATTCACCTTGAATTCCTTGATCTTTTCCTGAACGAGCTTTGATTGTAGACGTTCTGGTGAAAGATAGAGGAACTTACTGCCATTGTACAGAATGTTATCGAGTATGCGAATTACATCCGCCCGAGATGAACCTGAAGGGATGTATGTCGCTTTGATCTGTCGTTCCTTGAGCTCTTCAACCTGATTTTGAATCAAAGCGATCAATGGTGAAATCACAAGGCAAATTCCCTCTTTGACAAGAGCAGGCACCTGGAAACACATCGATTTACCACTTCCAGTTGAAAGAACCGCCAAAACATTTTCTCCTTGAAGTACAGAAGAAATAATTTCTGACTGTTTGGGTCGAAAAGAAGCGTACCCCCAGAAACGCTGAAGTATTTCCAATTCTTTGTTCAACGGCTAATTTTTAATCAAATTAAGAATGTATTGTGTTCGTTGTTCAATAGAGCCAAAAGGAATAGAGTGTACCTTATAACCCAAACTTTCATAGGCATCGATCAGGTATTTTTCAATCTTTTGGGCTTCGAGTAACGATTCATAGCGCTCATCATCGGTGATGTAGATTTTTTCCCAAACCGGAAAATGAATTACATTCTGATAGCGATGTTCCTTGCTTTTATCAATAAATAGCTCAGGATAATCAGTTCCGAGATAATTCATATAGCCAAAAACCTCTGGAAGGCCACGATCGAAAAAAACAACTGGTTCTTTCAGTTCATTTGCATTTTTAAACTGCAGTTCTCTACCTTCTAAGAGTTTGCTGCTAAATAGCAAAGGATCTTCCAAAAAAAGTTGAGTGATGCCTTCCTTTTGTGCTTTTGCAGTAATTTCTCTTGAAATTTCATCGAGGCAGGGATAACCCATTTTTTTCAACTCATTGATGATGGTCGTTTTGCCAGTTCCTGGTCCGCCAAAAAAAACTATTTTTTGCTGCATAAAAGCTGATTGAAAAAGTGCCGAATACGGTTCTT
Source organism: uncultured Polaribacter sp. (assembly GCA_964343335.1). Classification (GTDB taxonomy): domain Bacteria; phylum Bacteroidota; class Bacteroidia; order Flavobacteriales; family Flavobacteriaceae; genus Polaribacter. Next base: position 7,755 of record CAYFJL010000135.1, read on the forward strand.
TTAGTGAAGCTACAAAATTAATAGGAACAAGCCAATAAAATTAATTTTAG
>CAYFJL010000136.1:0-7718 GCA_964343335.1 uncultured Polaribacter sp.
AAAGAAGAATGAAGTTAGCCGATTATTCTTACGATTTACCTGAATTTCGAATTGCCAAACATCCACCGAAAGAACGTGGAACTTCCAAATTATTAATTTACAATCAAGGCAATATTGAACACCACAACTTTGGTGATATTTCACAAGAATTGCCGAAAGATGCAACCCTGGTTTTTAATGATACCAAAGTAATTCCAGCTAGAATAATCATGCATCGTGAAACGGGAGCTCGCATTGAAATTTTCCTATTAGAGCCCCTGCGTCCATCAACTTCTCATGAAGTGATTATGAGCACCGAAAAAACATGTACTTGGAAATGCATGATTGGTAATGCTCGAAAATGGAAAGAGAATACAATCCTATCCCACCCAACGCTCAATTTTACCGCAACTCGAACGGGAAAAGATGAAGTGACTTTTCATTGGGAGACCATGAGTTTTAGTGAACTCTTGGAGGAGATTGGCAAGATTCCGCTTCCACCATACATCCATCGAGAAGTAGAAGATGAGGATAAGGATCGATATCAGACCGTGTATTCAAAAATGAATGGAGCGGTAGCCGCACCGACAGCCGGACTGCATTTTACCGAAAATATAATTTCAGATTTACGCAAAAAAGGAGTTCATACCGAATATGTAACCTTGCATGTATCGGCAGGGACTTTTCAACCGATTAAAACGGATGATATTACCGAACATCCTATGCATAATGAACAGGTTTGGATTCAAAAAGAGACGATTGAAAAACTAATTGTTTCGACCCAAACCATTGCCGTAGGTACAACATCCATGCGTACATTAGAGAGCTTGTATTGGTTTGGAGTACGCCTTGAACAAGGAAATGAAGAGTTTTACATCAAACAAACCGATCCGTACACATTTAGTGCAGTCGATAAAAAGAAGGCGCTACAGAATGTACTGGACTTCATGAATAAAAAGGGAATCAACCAACTGGGCGGACAGACTGAAATATTTCTGTACCCAGGCTATCAATTCAAAATCTGCGAAGGATTGATTACCAATTACCACATGCCTAATTCAACATTGATTCTACTCATCGCTGCTTTTATTGGCGAAGATTGGCGCAAAGTCTACCAAGAGGCATTGGACAATGATTATAAGTTTTTGAGCTATGGGGACAGTTCATTACTTATTCCGAAATCAAACAACTAAAAACAACCAAAAAATAATACTGAAATGTTAACCAAAGAATTGATTGAGAAAGAAGGATTGCAAAACATTCAAACCGAGTTTCACGAGTTAGTGGAGCTCTTCAAGGAAATGCTTATCTCTGTAGATGAAGCAGAATTGGCGGAAGCGTTGCCCTTTGGATCTGAAGCAACGGAGAGAAATAAAGCACTTTCAAATGATAAATTGACACAGGCCATTGGTATGTGTTTTGAGTTATTGAATTTGGCCGAAGAAAAGGCGGCTACTCAATACCGAAGAAAAGCAGAAACGCAATTCGGATTGGAATCTACTCGAGGTTCGTGGGGTGAAACTTTAGCCAGTTGGAAAAAGCAAGGATTTGCAGAAAAAAAGATTATCGAAACCTTACGCACGGTAAAAGTAATGCCTGTTCTAACGGCACACCCAACAGAAGCAAAAAGACTTACGGTTCTTGATATTCATCGCGATTTATATCTTTTATTGGTGAAAAAAGGAAATCCGAATTGGTCGACCTCTGAACAATTAGGAATCAAAAACGAAATCATCGCCGTAATGGAGCGTTGGTGGCGAACAGGTGAAATATACCTTCAAAAGCCACGATTAGAGGATGAGCGGAACAACTTGATGCACTACTTTGTAAATGTTTTTCCCGAGGCTGTGAAACTTACCGATCAACGTTTAGCTGATGCATGGATTTCACAAGGATTCAGTCCCAATACTCTCGAATGGCCAGAAGACTTTCCAGTAATTCAATTGGGCAGCTGGGTAGGTGGCGACCGTGACGGACATCCGTTTGTAACGCCTGAATTTACTGCATCTACCTTACAAAAACATCGTCAAGCTTCTTTGAAAATGATCCAAGAGCAGTTGTTTGAATTGGCCTCAAAATTGAGTTTTTCGATGTACCAAAATACGGTACCACAACATTTGTTGGATCGTATTCAAGAACAAGCTACTCTTTTGGGAGATTCAGGAGAAAAAGCGTTGGAAAGAAATCCATCAGAACCCCTGAGACAGTTCGTAAACTTATTGCTACTTCGACTAGAAAATACCATATCGGAAAATAATGATTTCGGCGAAGACGTATGTTTTAGTTCTTCTCAAGTTCTGGCGAAAGAGTTGAAATACTTAAGAGGAGTTTTGATTGAAATGGACTCTGAAAGACTGGCAAAACAATGGTTATTCCCAATTGAACGATTGATTCAATGCTTCGGATTCCATTTGGCAAAATTAGATATTCGAAATAACAGTGCCTATCATGAAAAAGCCATATCGCAAATTCTAATAGCCTCAGGTTATACCGATACAGATTATGCCTCCTGGGATGAAGAAAAGCGACTAAAATTCATCAACCAAGAATTAGCATCCAACCGTCCATTCTTGGTGGAAGGTACATCCTGCGGATTGGAAGCTGATAATGTTTTAGGCTACTTCAAGGTGGTGAAAGATCACATCGATGCCCATGGAAATGAAGGTATTGGTTCTATCATTGTAAGTATGACAAGAAGCTTAAGCGACTTGCTCTTGGTGTATTTATTTTTGAGAGAAGTCGGACTTAAAGATGCGGCACTTCCTGTGGTCCCACTTCTTGAAACCATTGACGACCTCATAGCCGGACCTGAAATTCTTACTTCCTTCTTAGAACACCCCATCGTGAAAAAACAACGTGAAAAATCAGACGATTTTGCACAAGAAGTCATGCTGGGTTATAGCGACAGTAATAAGGATGGCGGAATTTTAACCAGCCGTTGGAGCATATACAAGGCCGAAGAAAACCTAACTGCAGTAGGTGATCAATTAGGTGTAAAAATATTCTTCTTCCATGGTCGCGGTGGAACCATAAGCCGAGGTGGAGGAAAGATTCATCGTTTCTTGGATAGTATGCCTGCAGGGTCTATGAGCGGATTAATTAAAATGACCATTCAAGGAGAAACCATTGCCAACCAATTTGCGAACAAACTTACGGCCACTTATAATTTGGAAATGTTTGTCGCGGGAACGGCCAGACAAACCATGATTCAGAAGGCCGATAAAAATGAAGCTGTTTATAACATCATGGACCGCTTGGTGAAGAGTGCTCGAAGTACCTACAGAGAACTATTAGATCACCCAAAATTCATTGAATTCTATTCAAAAGCTACTCCAATTGACGTTTTGGAGCAAAGTAAAATTGGTTCACGTCCTGCACGAAGAACTGGGCAAAGAACCATTAATGACCTGCGATCTATTCCATGGGTTTTTAGTTGGAGTCAATCGCGCTTCAATATCAGTGGATGGTTTGGTATTGGTCGGGCTTTAGGAAACTTTAAAAAAGAGTACCCGAACGATTTTGAAAAGCTAAAAGGCTTGGCCGTTGATTGGCCTTTCTTTAAATATGCCATGATCCAAATTGAAACCAATCTGTTGAATTCTGATATTGGTATTATGGAGGCTTTCGCAGCCCAATTAGAAGATGAGGCAACGAGGCAAGAATTGATGCAATTAATTTTGGATGACTATCAAAACGGACTTGGTAAAATTGATGAGCTAATTGAAGGTACTGTTGAAGAGCGAAGAGTATCAAAACTGGAAAACATCAAACTAAGAAATAAAGCATTGCATACACTGCATGACATTCAATTAGACTACCTCATCAAATGGCGTAATTTGAATGGCGAGGATGCAGCACTTAAGAATCAATATTTACTTCGATTGCTATTGTTGGTGAATGCTTTGTCTGGCGGATTAAAAAGCACAGGATGATACTCAACTCAAAGGTTACTCTTGGCTTTTTCCCAACTCCTTTTCATAAACTTGAAAATTTATCCAAGCGGTATGAAGGGTATGAGATTTTCATCAAAAGAGATGACCAAACGGGATTGGCTTCAGGCGGAAATAAGACAAGAAAGCTCGAATATTTATTATTTGAAGCGATTGACAAAGGCGCTAATACCATCATCACCTCTGGTGCTCAACAATCCAATCATTGTAGACAAACAGCAGCAGCCTGTGCTCAATTAGGTTTGGAATGCCACTTACTTTTGGGCGGAAAAGAACCAAAGAATTATGAGGGTAATTTATTGCTTTCAAAACTCTTAGGAGCGACAATTCATTTTGCTGGTGAACAACGAAAAGGGGAAGGTGAAAATCAACTAAAAACTGAATTAGAAGCCAATGGTAATAATTGTTATGTAGTTCCATATGGTGGTTCTAACCTTACAGGTGCATTCGGATTTATAAACGCGGTAAAAGAATTAAAGAAGCAATTAATTGAGCAGAACCTACAGATCGATTACCTGTTTTTTGCTTCTAGTTCTGGTGGTATGCAAGCCGGACTTACTTTGGGGAATGATCTATTTGAATTGAATTCAACTTTGATTCCAATTCGAATTGACAAGGAAAACTTTCGAGGAAAAGCTTTAGAACACCAAGTGCTATCCATTGTAAATGAAGGATACTCCAAATTGAACATAGAAAGCAAACAGACACTAGAGACTGTGGCATTAGATCATAATTATGACGACCAAGGATATGGAGTTGTAACGGACAATGAATTAAAAGCCATAGAAGTCCTAGCCAAAGAAGAAGGTATTTTATTAGATCCTGTGTATACAGCACGTGCCTTTTATGGCATGTTAGACTATTTGGACCAAGGCAAAATTCCACCAAGTAGTAATGTTTTGTTTTGGCATACTGGAGGATTTCCTGCTCTGTTCTCTAAGCTCAGCAAGTCAGTGACAAATCATTGAAAAATTTTGTAATTTGGGATAAGTAAAAAACAAACTCAAGAGTGAATCATGAAGTTTCAACCCAAGCTTAATTTTTTTCAGATTGTAGTTCTGCTTATACTCGGAGCAGCACTATTAAGAGATTTTGATTTCGAAGTAAATACCTTTGAAAAACCTGCCTTGGCATTGATATATGGTGTTGTATTCTTGACTACATTGTTCTCTGTTTTTTTCAAAAAAATTGAGAAGGAATAGTTCTTAAAATCGAAGCTATGATCAATTTAATTCTATCTGTGGATGATGATTATCCCACCAATCTGTACAATCAATTGATTTTGAAGGAATCAAAAGTAACGGATCAGATAATTACCTTATTTTCTGGAAAAGAGGCGATGGAATATCTGCAATTAGAGTCCAATCAGGTGCCTGAGGTAATGCTTCTTGATTTGAACATGCCGCTAATGAATGGTTGGGAAGTACTTGATGCTTTAATGGAAAATAAAGACGAAAGATTGGGCAATATGAAGATCTTTTTACTTACCTCTTCTCCCATTATTGATGATATTGAACGTGTAAAAAAACACCCCATGGTGAATGGGGTATTAATGAAGCCTTTAAAGCCAGAGAAGCTTTTAGAAATGCTTTAAGAATCCATTCGGCCGATGGCACAGCTCACAAAACTTTTGGCTTTATGGCCTAATGTGTTCTTTTCACCTGCGATTGGATATCCCATTTTAGATAATTTCTCACGAACCGTTTCTGTAACATCTGCATCGGAAGTAAATTGAACTTCTGAGCTTTCTACATTTACCTCAATATCAGTGATATGATCTAGAGATAACAATCCTTTCTTTATAGTTGCGGCACATCCGCCACACTTTAAATTCTCTATAACTACTGTTGTATCCATTTTTCGTTTTGTTTGATCCAGGCCTTGTATCCGCCTTCGACATTAATTACTTTAGAGAAACCCTGCTCTTGAAGCATTTTGGTTGCTTGCACACTTCTTCTTCCGCTTCTGCAATACACATAAATGGGTTTCTCTTTATTTAAATTTCTTTTTGCAAAATCTACAAAGTTCGCTTCGAAAACATTGTTTAACAATGCTCCTTTGATATAACCTTCTTTGTATTCCTCAGGAGTTCTCACATCTAATAACTGAATATCTTTATTCTGATTATAGATGGCAATGAATTCATTCATCGAGATACTCGCGTAACCTTCTTTCTGCGCTTGACAGGAAGCTAATGTAAAGAATAAAAGAAGGATGCCAATTTTTTTCATTATTTGGATGCTGAACATGAGATTGTTTCGGTTCTTTTAATTCCTGTTTTTTTTATGGCTCCATACCCACCAGCAACGTCAATTACTTTGTGGAATCCTCTTGCTTTTAATATCGAGGCTGCAATCACTGAACGATAACCCCCGGCGCAGTGGACATAAAAATCTTTATCAGTTGGAAACTCCGCAATATGATCGTTTAAGAAATCCAATGGAGTACTCGGAACATTTTCGATATGCTCATTGGTATATTCTCCTGGTTTACGAACATCATAAACAAGGGCTCCCTCTTCGATTTTCTGTTCTAAAACAGCAGCACTTACCGATTCCAATGAATCGATTTCTCGACCGTCTTCTTTCCAGGCTTCTACTCCACCTGATAAGAATCCGAGTACATTGTCAAACCCTACTCTCGACAATCGAGTAATGGTTTCTTCTTCTTTGCCTTCTGGCGTTATCAATAAAATAGCCTGCTTGATGTCTTTCACCAAAGCACCTACCCAAGGGGCAAACGAACCGCCCAATCCGATAAAAATAGACTGCGGAATAAAGCCTTTGATAAATTCTGATTGATGTCTTACATCTAAAATTAAGGCATCTGTTTCATTAGCCACCACATCAAACGCTGAAGGAGTTAATGGTTTAGCACCACGCTCAATTACGCTATCAATAGAATCATATCCCTCACGATTTAATTTCACATTCAATGGGAAATATGCTGGTGGAGGAAGTAATCCATCTGTAACTTCTTTAATAAACTCGTCGCGGGTCATGTCGGCACGCAAAGCGTAATTCGTTTTCTTTTGGTCACCGATGGTCCCTACAGTTTCTTTACTTAAATTCTTTCCACAAGCAGATCCGGCGCCATGAGCTGGATACACGATGACATCGTCTTCCAAGGTCATGATCTTACTTCTAAGGCTATCGAATAGGGTTCCAGCTAACTCTTCTTGGGTCATACTAGCTGCCTTTTGTGCCAAATCAGGTCTCCCCACATCTCCTAAGAATAATGTATCACCACTAAAAATTGCATGATTTTTTCCATTTGGATCTTTCACCAAATAGGTGGTGCTTTCCATGGTATGTCCTGGTGTGTGCAAGGCAATAATTTCAACTTCCCCTACTTTAAAAACTTCTCCATCTTTGGCGATGTACGAATCAAAACTAGTGGTTGCGTTAGGTCCGAATACAATCGTGGCACCCGTTTTTTCAGCAAGGGTAACATGACCACTTACAAAATCAGCATGGAAATGCGTTTCAAAGATGTATTTGATTTTTGCATTATCGTTTTCGGCTCTATTTATGTAATCTTGAACTTCTCTTAATGGGTCGATGATAGCCACTTCTCCCTTGCTTTCTACATAGTATGCTCCTTGTGCTAAACATCCAGTATAAATTTGTTCAATCTTCATGGGTTTATCTTTTAATAATTTTCAAATTTAAATCAGTCTTTTTCTTTTCTTCATGACTTATGTCATCAAATAAAATGCCATCATTTATAGGCTTGGTGTATGTACTGTGAGTACTTAATTTGACTGTCACGATTACCGGTTTTGTAAAA
>CAYFJL010000137.1:0-7710 GCA_964343335.1 uncultured Polaribacter sp.
TCCCCCATGATGAAATGGAATTCTTGGACACGGTCAGAAAACTGCTTTCGGAACAAAAGACAACCACAACCCAATAAATCGATTCACATGAAATCAAAAAAGAAACGGTTAAAGACCTTGGAAGAGATCCAACAGCTCAGAAGCAATCTTTCTGGACTGTTGGGAAACAAAAAGGCCATCGACCCCAATGGAAATTATGTGACTTTCGAGGTCAGGGACAACAACCACCTTTTGACACAGATCATTAGTCTTTTGGAGGTTTGTGTTTTTGCCCTTGATGGGGAGGGAATGATGTTGTTTCCTGCCAACCAAAATGCATCAAAAGAGGATAGTGTGATCCAAGTACTGGAACTGGTATTGAGCATCCTTCCGGGTAGTCAATTGTATTTTATGGACAAATTGGACGAAAAGTTATCTCAACTTGAAAACCAAAAAAATCCATGAACCCGAACGAAGAAAAGCTTATAAAGGATTTAAGACATCATGCGAATGATCATACCCCGACCCTGGCTCCACATCCGTGGTTCAAGGACAAGTTCCAACCCACGTTCTTTTATATTGACGGGTATGCAGATCTATTATTAACCGTTCGTGCATTGCTATACCTTTCCATGAGAGCAATCAACCCAGAATTGGGTTCGGATGATGTAATGGACAGAAACGAGGAGGAATTCATCCATCAAGCCATGACCATTGCAAACCGATTGATGCCAGTCGGAGAAGAGGCCTTGATGGACCATTTGAACCAATTTTACAGGCAAGAAAAGAAAGCCAAAGTAGACGTTTGATCTAGGAATTACAAAAGCATTTTTGCCCTAAACAAATAGCTAATTTTAATTTTTATGTCAAAAATTCCTTGATTTTACTGGGCCAAGAGCATTTTTACGCTAAAATTGGAATACTCTAGAAATTAAAACTGGGTTAAAAGTGGAATGAAATCCACATCTAAGGGTCGCAACAAATTACCGTTTTTTAGTCAAAAATCCATTGATTTTACTAGGCTGAAGGCCTTTTTTAGTCAAAAAAGATGTAAACGTCAATAACCACTATTTTTAAAAAACATCCTAAAAATGGGCTTTTCCGAAGGAAAATAAATCAATAGCATCGCGCCTGCGTGCTATCCTCTTGCTTTACTTTTTTCTTTTGCGCAGCAAAACAAAAATAGCAAAGCAGTGTTGTTCCTTTATAAAGGAAGATTTACAAAATAATTAAGAATGAAGTTTATTTTGAACCCAACGGAAACAAATTTGAATAAAGTAACTTTGTGAAATGTTTTATAGACGAAAAGTAATATTAGGGCTAATCGAACTTCTTGGAGGCGAGGTGGAAAAACTACGTTTCCAAAAGCTGCTCTTTTTGTATGCAATGAAGAAGCAAAATCCCGAATATGATTTTATACCATACAAGTTTGGCTGTTATTCGTATTCTGCTAAAGCTGATATGAATACCATGGTAAAAAAAGGTTACTTATCCGAAACAGAAAACAAATATGGCAAGATCGATAGTACCAACTTCTTTCAGAAGTTAAAATCAGAAGACCGTGATATTTTAAATCAAGTTGTTTCGGATTATGGGGAGATGAGTAGTAACGCTCTAATACGACATACTTATTTGAATTTCCCATTTTATGCAATCCGCAGTACTATTGCTAAAGATGTTTTACCAGCGCAACTCTTTGAAAGAGTTATAAATGCAACTCCAAATGAGACAGAAACCACTTTGTTTACAATTGGGTATGAAGGTATTTCATTGGAAATGTACCTACAAAAGCTTGTTCGAAACAATGTCAAGGTTTTGGTAGACGTGAGAAAGAATCCTTTAAGTATGAAGTTTGGTTTTAGCAAATCATTATTGAAACGCTATTGTAATAGTCTGGACATCGAATATATACATATCCCTGAAGTTGGCATCAATTCAGATAAACGTCAGCAATTAGAAACACAAGCGGATTATGATTTTTTGTTTGCAGAATACCGAAAAACAACATTGTCCGAAACATCAGAAGCACAAAAACAAATTTTAAGTCTCCTAAACCAAAATAAAAGAATTGCGCTCACTTGTTTTGAAGCGGAACCATGTCAATGCCACCGCTCACATCTGGCAAATGCCATACAGTGCCTTCCAGATTTTAACTATCCAGTAAAGCATCTCTAAAATGGCCTTGACAAAAGTTCTTATAACCGTAAAAACATATCCCACAATATCAGCGAAATATGATGAACTGGTCTGTACCGCAGGTTTTAGGGAAGATGGAAGTTGGGTTAGGATTTATCCTGTTCCATTTAGAAAAAGAGCCTATACAGAGCAATATAAAAAATATGACTGGATTGAGTTGGACTTGGTTAAAAACACTAGTGACTTTCGCCCCGAAAGTTTTAGGCCTTCAACTTTGGAAACAGAAATCAATGTTGTTGGACACATTGACACTGCACAAAACTGGGAACTGCGGAAAAAGTTTTGCTTGGGAAAAACTTATTACAATTTATCCGAACTAATTGGAGAAGCAAAAAATATAAATATTTGTACTTCGTTAGCCGTGTTCAAACCAACAGAAATTCTCGACTTTTATGCAGAAGCTGTTGACCGTGACTGGAGTCAAAAAAAATTGGATGCTCTTTCTCAATTGAATCTTTTTGAAACTAACAAGAGAGGGGAATTTGAGGTAGTGAAAAAATTACCTTACAAATTCAAATTCCGATTCAAAGACAATCAGGGTAAAATAAGCAACATGATGATTGAAGATTGGGAAACTGGTCAATTATTTTGGAATTGCCTTACAAGACACGAAGGTAATGAGCAAAAAGCCATTGAAGATGTCCGAAGAAAGTATTTTGATGATTTTGCACTGACCAAAGATCTACATTTTTACCTTGGCACTACCCAGAAGAACCATTATGTCTCGCACAATCCTTTTATGATTATTGGAACATTCCATCCTAAGGTAGATAATCAAATGAAATTGTTTTAATTCCTTTTCCATGTAGGTATAAATCTTACCAGAGATTCTGATTGCCTTTTAGAATTTGCCGCAAATCCAGCCCTTTTTATAGGGGTGTAGGGAGTATTTGCCGCAAAATTCAATTGTTAAAGATAATAGCTCATTACCTTTTTAAATAATAAACCACTGTTTTACAGTGGTTTATTCTAAAATCAATGCGTGCAACACCGACTTGCCGTGTTGCCCTCTTGCTCTTCCCTTATTTAATGCTGACAGCTCTGATGAAGTTTGTACTATACCAAATATTCTAAGTAAATAGTAGTTCTCGCTAAATTATTATTAATTGTCAAAAATCAATATCTTCTAAATCATCATCTATATCCAAACTCCCATCTCCTATTTGCCCTTCTTTAGAGCAGTCAAGATTAATCGTCATTTCCTGCGGCGTTTCAAATTCTTCCTTGGACACACCTATTTCCTCGTTCGCATAGTTTTTTTTCATATACAATGCCCAAATAGGCAATGCCATTGCTGCACCTTGACCATATCTTGTGGTCGAAAAATGAATTGATCGTTCTTCACCACCGACCCAAACTCCAGTGACCAAGTTGGGCACCATGCCCATAAACCAACCGTCACTTTGGTTTTGTGTAGTTCCCGTTTTTCCAGCAATGGGGTTGGTGAATTCATATGGGTACCCCGTAACAATTTCTTTATAAACTGCTTGCTCTTTTGCTCCTGTATGGCGTAATCTCGCTCCAGAACCGGACTGCGTTACCCCTTCCAAAAGGTTGACCATAGCATAGGCTACTTCCTTGCTCAACACATCTTTGGTTTCTGGGACGTATTCATAAAGTACGGTTCCATTTTTATCTTCGATACGGGTAACCATTACGGGTTTTACATACACCCCTTGATTGGCATAGGTGCCAAAAGCACCAACCATATCATAAACACTAACATCTGCCACACCCAATGCAATAGCTGGGACTGCTAGGATTTCCCGATCAATTCCCATATTTTTGGCTAATGCAACTACCGCCCCAGGTCCTACTCTATCAATAAGTTGGGCTGTTATTGTATTTACGGAATTGGCCAACGCACTTTTAAGGGTCATATCCTCTCCTGAATATTCTCCATTTGAATTTTTAGGTCGCCAAGCCTCCATGTTTCCATGTTTTCCGGGTTCAATACTATATTGATTGTCCGGCAACGTAAAACATGGGGAATAACGCAATTGATCAATAGCAACAGCATATACAAAAGGCTTAAACAATGATCCTGCTTGCCTCGCTCCCTGTATTACGTTATCGTACTGGAAATGTTTGTAGTCAATTCCTCCGACCCAAGCTTTCACATGCCCCGTTTGCGGCTCCATGGACATCATGGCGGTACGCAGGAAGGTTTTGTAATACCTTATGGAATCCATTGGGGTCATAATGATATTCTTTTCATAGGAATCACTATTCCAATCAAAAACGGTCATTTCTACTTTTTCGTGGAATGTCGCTTCAATATCCTTTTCGGGCAGACCTTCTCTTTTTAAATGACGCCATCTGGCCGATCGCCTCATAGCACTTCGCATAATGGTATCAATTGCACCTCTGGAAATATCCAAAAATGGTGCTGTAGCATTTCTTTGCGGGGTGTTTTGATGAAAAAACTCAGCCTGCAAATTACTCATGTGTTCTTGAACCGCCTCTTCGGCATTTCTTTGCATTCTGGAATCCACCGTGGTATAAACCTTTAACCCATCCAAATAGATGTTATATTCTTCGCCATTGGGTTTTGGGTTTTCCTTGACCCAATTGTTCAACCAACGTTGAAGATACATCCTGAAATAGGTGGCCAGACCTTCTCGGTGGGATTCCGGATTAAAGTTGATTTTCATCTCCAACCCTTGGAGCGAATCCTTTTCTTCTTCCGTTATGTAACCATATTTCACCATTTGACCGAGTACCGTGTTTCTTCTATTGAACACCAGTTCCTCGCGGCGCATCGGATTGTATAGTGATGAGTTTTTAAGCATCCCCACCAAAACAGCAGATTCTTCCGTTTTTAAATCAGCTGGTTCTTTTCCAAAATAAATTCTGGCTGCTGAACGTATACCATCGGCATTGTTAATAAAGTCATACTGATTTAAGTACATCGCTATGATTTCTTCTTTGGTATACTGCCTTTCCAAACGGGTTGCTATCACCCATTCTTTTACCTTTTGAATGATTCTTTCTAGTCCTCCTGATGGTTTTTGAGTAAACAGCAACTTTGAAAGCTGTTGGGAAATAGTACTTGCCCCACCTTTTGAGCCTAAATAAACCACTGCCCTTAGTGTTCCCCTCGCATCGATTCCAGAGTGATCAAAATAACGGGCATCTTCGGTAGCGACCAATGCATTAACCAAATTTTGGGGCAGTTCTTCATAGGTAACTGAAGTCCTGTTGTCATTAAGATAAAGTTTCCCCAATGTTTCGCCATCGGAAGAGATGAACTCCGTCGCCAAATTGGTGCTTGGGTTTTCCAAACGTTCGAATGTGGGCATTTCTCCAAAGACTCCCCATGAAGCCATTTGGAATATTAATATAATTGAGAGAATTCCAATGATGAAAGACGTCCAAAAAGCTTTGACAAACTTTGAATAATTTCCTTTCTTTTTTTTCATGACGAGATTGTTTCGTAAATGTCAAACTTCGAAAAACCTAGGTTTTCCAAATATGATAATCCCAACAACATTAAATAAGTATTGGAAAAATGCCTGTCTAAAATCGAAAACAAAAAACATATACCGATATCATAAGGGTTGAAGCAAATGGCAAGGTTGCACTCTATTTCAATTTTATTGAGCGCTTGTCTTCCCGAATACTATAAAATTGGAACAGAATCCAAGTGCAAAAGTTTAAAGATAAGTTTTTTGGACAAACTAAAGTCAATTTAGAAATTTACCACACTTTGAAGTGCGTCATCGGTTTTTTTGTTCATGAAGTTTGATTGGTACATCATTGTGGTGGTGATCGAAGAATGACGGTAAAGTTGTTGAAGTAACTGCACAGGGATATTGTCTCCGGCAATATTCCCAAAACTATGCCTTGCAATGTGCATTGTTATTTTTTTGTCTATCTCTGCTTTGTCCGCAATGGTGCTCATTTCATAATTGATTTTTCTAATGGCCAACTTGGTTTTTTTCCAAAGAAGCTTTTCGTCCTTAGCATTAACATATTGGAGATATGGAAAGATAAAATCAGTGTTCCCTCCCCTTGTTCTTTGATAGGGGTCAATAATTTTCTTCGCCTTATCCGGGATTAACAACGAAACTATTTTGGAGTTTTTTTTCATTGTATAGCGCAAACGGCCATCATAAATATCGCTCCACTTCAATTGAAGGACATCCGAAGCCCTTATTCCTGCAAGATAAAAACTAAATAACCAGACATCCCTGGCATGTTTTTGATTTTTGGACAAGGAAGCTAAGTTTTCAATTTTTTTTATTTCACAGGCATTCAGACCAACTTTTTCCGTTTCAGGAAATTTAATAGCAATTTTGTCATGTCCAAAAGGATATAGTTTTCGATCGGCAAGCCCCATTTTAATTCCTTTATTGTAAATGGTTCTAATTACAACAAGATTGTTAACCACCGATCTTTCGGAAATTTTTCGCTCCGATTTAAGATAACTGATAAATCCCTTCAAAAAGCGCTCATTTATTTCTTTAAATGGAAGGGTTGAAGATTTGCAGTATTTTTTTAGATGATTGATGCGTGGTTTGTCTGAAGAAAGTTGATTCAATCTGTTGTTGTTTTCCAATTCATCCAAATGCTCTTGGGCAACTTGAAAAAAATCTTTCTGGTTTATGACCGATTCAATTTCACCTTTAATTTGGCTGGCAGAAATATCCTTGTTCTCCGCTTGCAGTCTTAAAATAACCTTGCCTATTTCGGCGAGTTTTATTTCCAAAAAGTTATTAAGATGGGCGGAATTAGGATGGGACTTTTTGACTTCTCTTTTTTTTGCATCCCAGTATTTTTCATCCACATAATGACCCAAATAAATGTAGCTCGTTCTCCGATCTTTTGAAATTCTGATTGACAAGGGGTATTCACCAAATTTATTTGGTTTTTTCCGGAGTACTATTTTTGTATTACTAGCCATTTACCTGATAATCTTGTAGTAAATATAATACAAAGTTGGTACAACATAGGTACAACATTTTTTGGATTTAATTGATTTTAATTGAAATCAAATAAAATTAAAAAACTGATAAACAATTGATTATGAATTAGTAAGAAGAAAAATGACTTAAAACTGACTGGCTTCAAAATCCAGTTCCTTCGGGAGTGTGGGTTCGATTCCCACCCAAGGTACTGCAAAAAAAACCCTTAAAATCATTGATTTTGAGGGTTTTTGCTTTTTAGGCTGCCAGCAATTCTTTCTCCAGCGCAATAAAATGCGTAAGCTCCTTTTGGGAATCGTAAAGGGGCAATATTTGAATTTTGCAGAGATAAGGCTCCCCGTTCTTTCGGTGGTTGATTACGGAACCACTATACGTCTTGGTTGCCTTTAGTTGTTCCTTAATTTCGTTGGTAGTGCTTTTTGGGGTTTCCTTGCCCTGAAGAAAACTGGGCCGTTTGCCGATAGCGAAATGTTTGGTGTAACCGGTCATTTGCGTGAAACCATCGTTTACCCAAACAATGTGTTGCTTGGGGCAGGTTACCACCAAGGTGTCGTAGTTTTCCTCCAATATCAAGTTTTGGATATGGGATCCAAGATTTCCGTTAAGC
>CAYFJL010000138.1:0-7697 GCA_964343335.1 uncultured Polaribacter sp.
CAGAGTAAAATTACAAAGTAATCCTTATGAAATTATCAGAAGCAGTAAAAAGTTCTATCTCAAATTCGGTCTTATGTTGGTTGGCTACGACAGACCATCAACAACAGCCCAATGTGTCTCCTAAAGAAATCTTTACTGATTTTAAGGAGGAATACATCATCATTGCAAACATTGCTTCTCCTCAAACAGTAAAAAACATCAAAGCCAATCCGAAGGTGTGTATTAGCTTCATTGACATCTTGGTGCAGAAAGGTTTTCAACTAAAAGGTATTGCGGAGATTGTTACTAAGGAGAATCAGGACTATGAAGAAATGAACAAAATTTTATTGAAAATGACAGGTGATAAATTTCCCTTTGCTTCGATTACCCGCATAAAAGTACAGCAGGTGAAACCGATTTTAGCACCAAGCTATTTGCTATTTCCTGATACCAATGAATCAGATCAAATCGAAAATGCAAAAAAGCAATACGGATTAACGACTTAACAAAGAGAACCCGGCAAAAAGGTTGAGAAGTGTAAAACTTGCCGGGTTCGTGAACGTGTTAACTAAAAACCAAATACTATTCTATCTAGAATATATTGAACTTGTATTCCTGTATCCAGATCGGTTGGCGTACCAATCCATGAAAGAAAATCCTCTACTTTGTGCCCACTGACCAAAGTGTGTATAGACATCTAATATTTCTTTTCCTTCCACCGGATAATCGAAACTGGTAGGTAGGTTAATTCCCCATGGTAAGTTGTTTTCTGTTAAATAATATTTACCTGATCCTAAATTGGTATCATCATTCAGGGTTCCGAACAGGGTTGCATCGGCCAAATCTGCACTTTTGGTTTTTATGAAGCGAACCCGACAACAAGGTTGATATTGAAAAATTGCCGAGTTCGCTGTCTTAACTAAAAACCAATTACACTGAATCGTGTTACTTCGAGTATATTTTAGAAGTGTTTCGATATCCAGATCGGTTGTCATACCAATCCATAAAGGAATATCCTCTACTTTGTGCCCATTGACCAAAATGAGTGTAAGCTTCTAAAATCTCTGTACCTTCTATTGGATAATCAAAACTGGTTGGTAAATTGATTCCCCATGGTAGATTGTTTTCTGTTAAATAATATTTACCTGATCCTAAATTGGTATCGTCATTTATGGTTCCGAATAGGGTTGCATCGGCTAAATCTGTTGGAGCATATCCAGGTAAATGAACTTCTCTACCGCGTTCTCCATTGATAATCATAAAAGGATTATACGGCGCATACCCTGCCTGATCGGCACTTACCGGTTGGGTAAACTCAATTCTAAGTTTTACCGATTTCGGAGTGACATAAGTAGAACCTAGAGTCGTATTAATTCCTATACCACCTGGATGTGCTAATACATTAAAAGCATTATCGGTAACAATAAATGTAGCTTTGTTATGTCCAGACTCGGTTCCGTTACCAGCTAAAGAAATATATCCTTCAGTTAATTTAGATCCGGTTACTGATTCAATCAAATCTGGACTCACATCCATTTGGAAGCCGAAACCATTCTTATTACTGGCACCAATTGCTTTGAATTTGAAATCAACTTCAAGGGCCAACATTTCGTTATCGGCGTTTAATTCTTGTTTAAATTGGTAGTCTACCACCAAGTCGTTAAAATCGTAATCACCGCGTCCTGGCCAGTTGTCTTCAAAGGCTAAAGTTGCATATGTTGTTTCACTTGGATAGTAACTGTCAACCGTTTTTTCAGCATCATTCGGATAATCATCATATTCATCCTCCACACCGTCATTATCGGTATCGGTAATACCTGTTAAGGTCACATTATCAAATTCAATGGCTCTATTTTTATTTGCACTACCAAAAATGGCAATTGTAACTTGTGAAGCACCATCCGGAATGGTTCTGAACAAACTAGCAGTTTCACTTTTCTTTCCTTTGAATGTTCGAATTACCGACGGATTTACTGGATATCCATTATCATCCCTTGGGAAAATCCACAGGGCATATTTATCTCCCTTGGCAACTTTGGTGTAATCTACACTTAACGTTAATTGATCACCACCTGTAACATCCACTGTTTGAGAAAAGGCGTAGTATGATTTTCGACTAGGATCATTGGCTAAGAATCCATTACCACCTTCTTCAAACCAATCCAAAGCATAATACTTGGATCCTGTAGCAACCGTATGATAAAATTTTGGATCATTCGGATTGTAGGTTACAATGTACCTTGAGGTTCCGAAATCATTGTTGGTAAAATCACCATTGGTTAGACCATTATCGGTATTGTTTGATGCAGCACCTGGTAATTGCTTTTTAATATATCTTTTATCCCAATATCCATCTGGAATGGTATCTAAATACAAGTTCTCTAAATCTAGCGTGATATTTTCTCGTTCGGTATAGGTTGATGAAAGTGGAATTAAAGAATCCGTAACCTTACTTCTGAAGTATAATTTATCGAGCGTCATTGGAACCGTAATCTCCTCATTGAATCGACCGTTTCTGTCAAAGGACCCTGATAATAAATGTTCTCCTAAAGAATCTGAGTACACATCAAAACGACTTCTATAATTGTCAAAATTGATGGCACTTGGCATCTTGATATTCAAACTAACAGTTTTGTTGGTTTTATAAACAAATCCGTCTGGAACTTTCAAGTTATTCACGTCAGTGATCTCTTCGGATTGAATTTCATCTACAGAAGGTGTAGAACAATTATACAATCCCAAGATCAATAGTAAAGCGACTAAGTTGCGTAATAAAGTTTTCATAATTTCTTGAGATTAAAAAGTTATTGGTTTCAGTTTTGAATACCTGTTAAGATTACCCTTAAAACGTTCGTATTCAAGGGTTAAATTACTCCAATAAGCGGGGCTATCTCAGAATATTAGTTCATCAAGCGAAGAAGTGTAGACGAACCTATGAAATTGGAAGATAAAAGAATTAGGAAGCTCGTTAAACTAAGGTGTAATGCAATTTAAACCCGATAAACGACAAAAATGTTCCGTTGGACGGTTAAACTGACCCAAGAAACTTCAGTACCTCATGGTAAAATTCTTGAGGTCTTTCTGCATGCAACCAGTGTCCAGCATTTTCCATGGTATGAATCTTTGCTTTAGGAAAGTGGTGCTTGATCAGTGGTAGCTCATCTTGGGTAATATACCCTGAGCTTCCTCCCGCCAAGAAAAGGGTATCCTTTTCAAACTCTGTGTTCGGAGGCAATGGCTTTCCGACCTCCGGATTGTTTTCCGTTAAGGAGGCCAAATTGAATCGGAAATCGAGTACGCCTTTTTCACGCCAGTACACATTTTTCATTAAAAACTGACGCACGCCTACAATCGGAATCAAAGTTTCCAATTGTTGGTCGATAAGCTTTCTTGAATTGTGTTTGTTAAAATCCACTGAATTCAGAGCTGCTAGAATTTCATTGTGATGCGGTCTGTATGCCCTTGGAGAGATATCAGCAACAATAAGTTTGTCAATGAGATCTGGATGTTCTACGGCGAATAACATGGCCGTTTTGCCACCCATGGAATGTCCTAAAAGGATGCAATCACTAAGATCATGATATTCGATATAGTTCAAGAGATCATCAACCATTACCTCATAATTGAATTCTCTTGCATGGAAACTGCGACCGTGGTTTCGCTGATCAATGAGGTGTACTTGGTATTGTTTCGAAAATTGGTTGCCTAAAGTTTTCCAATTATCACTCATACCAAAATAACCATGCAAGATTAAAAATGGTTGCCCTTCACCCAGAATTCTAGAATGTAACACCTCCATTTACTGCAAACGGTGTAAGTACATGTTTACAACATTCTGAAGACCCAGGTATAAACTCTCCGATATCAAGGCGTGGCCAATAGATACTTCAGCTAGATTGGGAATATTATCTTTAAAAAACTTGATGTTCTCTAAGTTCAAGTCATGACCTGCATTGATACCCAATCCGATTTCGTGAGCCAATTCAGCTGCTTTCGTATACTCTTTTACGACCGCTTTGTTCCCAATTTCAAACTGACTCGCAAATCTTTCCGTATACAACTCAATGCGATCTGTCCCCGTTTTCGCCGCTGCTTCAATCAAATGTAGATCGGTATCAATAAAGATAGAAGTTCGGATTCCCGCATTTTTAAATTCAGAAATTACCTCTTGCAAATAGTCTTGATGTTCAATGGTGTTCCAACCCGCATTGGATGTCAAAGCATCTGGTCCATCAGGAACCAAAGTCACCTGAGTTGGTTTTACCTCCAAGACCATATCCATAAACTTTTGAATGGGTTTTCCTTCAATATTGAATTCCGTGGTTACCACAGGTTTTAAATCGTAAACATCTTGATATCGAATATGTCTTTCATCCGGCCTTGGGTGCACTGTAATGCCCTCGCCACCAAAATTTTGAATATCAATTGCGGCCTGCACAACATTCGGCGTGTTACCTCCTCTAGAGTTCCGTAATGTTGCTATTTTGTTAATATTTACGCTTAACTTTGTCATTTAAAATCATTTGGTTTGCAAAGGTAAATCTTTCAAACATTTTATCCTATCTTCGTAACACATGGACGTAAGTGAATACATCTTAAATGAGATAAAACCATTACATCTCCGAAATTCGGTTGAAGAGGCCAAGCATCTTTTTGACCAGTTTCCCTTTACGCATTATCCTGTGATTGAAAATGAAAAACTCATTGGATCTTTTGCTGAGGATGATGTTCATACTTCTGATAAAAGCGAAGAAGAACTTTTAAATTATTATCATTTTTTAGACCTCTACTACGCCACTCAGAAAGACAGCTTGTTAGAATTGCTTTTGATTTTTTCGACCAACAACACCAACATTGTTCCTGTGGTTGACGAAGAAAACAACTATTTGGGGTATTACGACCTTTGTGATATACTCGATGTATTTACTTCGAGTCCGTTTTTTTCAGAAGATAGTACTTCCCTAATCGTACGAAAACTTGAGCGTGATTTCTCTATGAGTGAAATTGCACAAATCGTTGAATCAAACGGTGCTCAATTATTGGGTAGCTTCTTATCAAAACGAGAGAGCGAATTTGTGGAAGTATCTTTAAATGTAAAATCTTTAGATATCAATGAAGTGATGCATACCTTCCGAAGATACAATTACAACATCATTTCAGCGATTGATAATGATGAATATATGCAGGACTTAAAAGGTCGATCCGATTATCTGAAGAAATACCTAGAACTATAGGCATGAAAAAAGTTGCTGTATTTGGACAATCCTATTCGGTTTCTGCTATCAATGAAATCAATAACTTGCTAGAAATACTTTCAACCAATTCGGTGGAAGTGCATATCGAATCAAGCTTTTTTGATCAATTGAAGAAGGAAGAAGTCATTACCGATGATTTTCCGACTTACGCCAGTTTTGACGACCTTGACAATTCATTCGACTTGATGTTCACCATCGGCGGTGATGGTACAATATTACGAGCAGTAACGTTCATTCGAAATTTAGATATCCCAATACTCGGCATCAATACGGGTCGACTCGGTTTTCTTGCTACAATCAATAAAAATAGCATTCAAGAGAATGTACAATTCATTATTGATAAAAAATATGAAGTCCAAGAACGTTCCTTGTTGGAACTCCATTTGAATCCGAGCCTCCCTGAGCTGAACGAATTGAATTTTGCCCTAAATGAGGTTACCATTGCTCGGAAAAATACGACCTCCATGATTGGGGTGAAAACTTCTTTGAATGGAGAGTATTTAACCAACTATTGGTCAGACGGACTCATCATTGCAACTCCAACAGGATCTACAGGATATTCCTTAAGTTGTAATGGTCCCGTAATTTCTCCCGATTCCAAGAACCTTGTCATCACTCCTATTGCGCCGCATAATTTGAATGCAAGACCTATGGTTATTGCTGATGATACCCAAATTAAATTGGAAGTGAGTTCTCGAGAAAAAGAATATCTAATCTCTTTGGATTCACGTATCATTTCAGTACCCGAAAATACCGAGGTGAACATTCGAAAGGCAGGCTTCTCTGTCAAAACCATCATACCTCAAAATCAGTCGTTCTTAAAAACCCTTCGATCCAAACTTCTTTGGGGTGAAGATACTCGCAATGAGAATAATCTTTAAACCCTGAGGTACAATAAACTCGCAAATTAGCAGTTAATCAAAAAAGACAGATTATTAACTTTACAAAGCAAATTGAATTACCTATATTTGCTCGCTATTTTCAAGGATGAAAAGGAGTATTTTTTTATTTTTTTTCGTAGCCTTTAGCATCAATTTGAGTGCTCAGGTTTATGAAATTGGAATCTTTCTAGGGGGGTCAAACTATGTTGGAGATATCGGAAGAACCAACTATGTCTATCCCAACAACCTTGCAGGAGCCGTATTTTTCAAATACAATTACAATCCGAAAATAGCATTCAGGGCTACTTACAGCTACTTGCCAATACAAGGTAACGATCTTGAAGCAGCTACTGACTTAAAAATAAACAGGGGTTTAAGTTTTAAGAACACAATCAACGAATTAGCTTTGGGGTTAGAGTATAACTTTTACGAATATAATATTGCCGAAGAAGGCAAGACGTGGACACCTTATATCCTATTAGAGTTAGCTGCATTTTCTTACAAACATGCCGTCGCTGAGCCTGTTCCTTTTCAGTATGAATTTCAGAGTAAAACTTCATTCACAGCCCCAATTGGTGTTGGTTTCAAATCAAAATTAGTAGACAACTTGGCTTTTGCCATTGAAGCAAAGTTCAGGTATACTTTTGAAGACGATTTGGATTACACAACGACCACCATTCCGAACCTTGATTTCGGCGGAAACGGAAAAGATTGGTATATGTTTACAGGAGTTTCATTTATTTACACATTTGGAAGACCTCCTTGTTATACGAATGGATTTTAAGGCGTATGGATAAAAAACTACTCATTGACCAAAATAAAGTTCCGAAGCATGTAGCCATCATTATGGACGGCAATGGTCGTTGGGCCAAACGCCAAGGAATGAACCGAATTTTCGGTCATAGAAACGCCTTAACCGCGGTACGTGAATCTATCCAAGCGGCTACGAAAATCAAAGTAGAAGCCATTACACTTTACGCTTTTTCAACTGAAAACTGGAGTCGTCCTAAAATGGAAATCGATGCCCTGATGAATCTTTTGATCAATTCTTTGAAGAAAGAGCTACCTGAATTTATGAGTAATGGTGTGAAAGTTAATTCTATTGGAGCGGTAGAGAATTTGCCCAAATCTGCGCAAAAGGCGTTGAAGGAAGTTATCGAAATCACAAAAAACAATAGCAATATCACCTTAACCCTAGCATTAAGCTATGGATCGAGACAAGAGATTGTTAATGCTATTAAAAACATATCAAAAAAAGTTGTTAATAACGAGCTAAGCCTCGAAGAAATTGATGAAAAAACTATAAATAATCATTTATATACATTTAATTTGCCCGAAGTTGATTTGATGATACGAACTAGTGGCGAACAACGAATAAGTAATTTTTTAATGTGGCAGATGGCCTATGCAGAATTGTATTTTACAGACGTTTTGTGGCCAGATTTTAGGGAAGAACATTTTTATGATGCCATTATAAACTATCAGAATAGAGAACGAAGATTTGGAAAAACGAGTGAACAACTTATCTAATAGATTTCATAGTAAAAATTTAGCGTCATTTCTTGTGCTTCTTGCGCTTTTA
>CAYFJL010000139.1:0-7650 GCA_964343335.1 uncultured Polaribacter sp.
ACTACCGTTTTTTGAGCGTTTGCAGCGATACTAAAACCCATTGCAACGATCGTACATAAAAGAATAAGTGATTTTTTCATTTTTATAAAATTTAAATTAAACATTAATTATTCACCTTTAGTTACACAGGATTTTAGGCCTTGGATGAGTTGCTTTGGTTTTTTACGTAGTTTTGTGATAGCTTTAACAAAATGCATCCACACCAAAATTTAATCGATCGGTTAAAAGAAAAAGACCAAGAAGCCTTTGCAAAACTCTATGATGCTTACTCTGGAGCTATCTATGGAGTCATCATTCAAATATGTAAATCAGAGTTGATCGCGCAGGAAGTTTTGCAAGATACTTTTCTAGCGGTTTGGAACAATGCAGGTACTTATGATGCCGAAAAGGCAAGCTTTTATACTTGGTTGTACCGCATTGCGCGAAATAAAGCTTTGAATGCGGTAAGAAATTCGCAAACAAAGGTCATCCAAAACCAAGAATCAGGTGTATATGAAAGTAGAGAAGAGGAACCAAAAGATGATAATTTTGCTGATATAAAAGGATCTTTAGAAAAGTTAAAGCCTCACCATCGAAAAGCCATTGAATTAATTTACTTCAATGGATACACGCATCGAGAGGCTTACCAAGAAATGGATGTTCCATTAGGGACCTTTAAGTCTTACATACGTCAGGCTTTAAAGCAACTCAAGGAGAACTACCAAAAAATAAGTATTCTGTTAGTAGCTTTAATACATGTTTTAAGATGAAGATGAACAAGGAGAACATATTGAAAGAAGGTATTTTAGAATCCTATTTTTTAGGCGATTTAAGCCGAGAACAAGAACAAGAAGTTTTTGAAATCGTTCAAAATGATGCGGAATTACAAGGTCATTTTAAGGAGCTCGAACAAAGTATGGAAAAGTTGGCTTTTGAGAATGCCGTAGCACCACCAGCTCATATCAAAGAAGATATATTGAAAATTATTGGCGGGACTCCGATTGATGAGAAAACTAAGGTTAGAGAATTGAATTCCAATTCTTACAAAAGATATTTTCGCATAGCAGCAAGTGTAGCCATTTTATTCATGACCAGTTCTTTGGTACTTTGGATGAACTTGAATACCACCAATCAAGAATTGACGGCTCGATTGAATGCCCAAGAAGTATTGTTGGATTCATTGAATAAGGTAACTAAGGGAGCACTAAAAAATGAAGAGCTAATGGCCTTTGTAAACAATCCAGAGACCGAAAGGCATTTGTTAAAAGGCAATAAAATAGCACCTGAAGCTTCAGTATTGAGTTATGTAAATCATGCTGAAAAATCAGTTTTGGTACATGTACATCAGTTACCCAAAATAAAAGGGAAAGATTATCAAATGTGGGCGGATGTAGATGGCGAAATGATTGACATGGGAGTGTTGGATACTTCCAAAAAATTGTTGACCATGAACTACATTGAAAATGCAGAATCCATTAATATTACCATTGAGGAAGAAGGGGGTAGTGACCACCCAGATGTGTCAAATTTGATTGGTTCGGTGAGTCTTTAATTAACCAAAAATAGCCCAGAGCATTTCCATTATGGAGTCAAATGTACTTTGTTCTTTTGTCGGTTCACAGTATTTTTTCGAAAGATAATTCAATGATCTTTTGTTCCAGTTGCTATCGATCAATTCATTCAATTCTGCTTTGTGCTTTTGAGTTTCTGAATTTGAAAGTTCATTGTTTCTAAGCTTGTGCTCTCTTTCAATGAGTTCTGTAATCTTTTCAAACTCCCCATTTTCAAAGCAAGCCTTTTCATTCGGAGTCCCAATGCGATCCAAAACTGATCTTTTTCCCTCACATTGATCATAAATTCGGAGGTGTTTTTTGTTGAGTTTCAAGTTAGGAATGCGGTTCGATAGTTAATACTAATACATTTTCCTACCAAGGAAGATTTAGTTTTTTTATGTCAGTTTGGTATAGTTCCTCAAGATTTTTAATGAGTTCTGGAGGCAATGAGATGGCGGTACTTTGCACATTTTTTCTAAGCTGTTCAATACTCACATTTCCAGGAATTACGGTAGACACGGCATCATAAGACATGCAAAACGCAATCGCTTTTTGGGCTAAGCTATCCTCAGTTCCAACAATGGATTTTACCTTTTCCAAAAGTGCTGCCCTGATGGAAATATCTTCTTTGGACCAACGACTACGAATGTCATGAAATGTGCTTTGTGAATGATATTTTCCAGTTAACCAACCAGAATCAAGAGGGATTTTTACGATAATCCCCATGTCTTTTTGTTTTGCCATTTCGAACCCACGCGCCGTATCTTGATGAAAAATATTGAAAAACACCTCCATCACTTTGGCGTTAGTGGTTTCCATCAACAGCTTCATGTCTTCATAGGTATCTAATGAAGCACCATAGGCCTTGATTTTTCCTTCGTCGATGAGTTGTTCTAGAATTTGGTAATGGTCATTTTTGGTGCCGTCAAAGTATTCAGAAGGCGGATTGTGAATGATTAAGGAATCCACATAATCGGTTTGCAGTCTTTGCAAGCTACCTTCTAAAGATTCGCGGATGTAAGAGGCGTCAAAATTCAATGATCCGGTATGGGTATGACCAAATTTGGTATTGATGACGATCTTACTTCTATCAACATCTTTTAGCGCTTTGCCCAATCGTTTTTCACCTGTACCATGTCCGTAATTCGGAGCAGTATCAAAAAAGTTAATTCCTAATTCGATGGATTTGTGAACAAGTTTGATAGCTTCGGTTTCCGTCATGCTTTTCCATCCAGAATTCTGACCTAATTGCCAGGCTCCAAGTCCGATTTCAGAGATTGGAGCAGCGTCTTCGATGTATTTTCGGTATTTCACTGTATTGACTTATGTTTTTTTTGCAAGTCTTAGATTTGTATTGGCTGTATTGGTTTGGATAGAAACACTAGAGACCTAATTTGTCCATCATTTTTTTTAGTATCGATTGTGCGATGGCAGCATTTTTTTCAAAGTTTTCTGGCCAAACTTTTGCCTTCGAGTGTATTTGTATTCTTTGTGCCGATTTGGTTAAAATCCATAAAAGTTGAGGTTTCGAAAGACTGTCTATCTTTTTTTCAAGCGAAGCCAATTTTTTATTGAACATTTCCATTGATTCATCGGAGTCAGCATACCATTCTAGTCGTTTCCCCTTCTCTTTGGCTTCTTGTTTGATTTCTGCTAGTGCTGCGTCAAATGCATCATAAGTCATTTTTTTAAATAACTCTGCTTCCTTCCCTTCAAATGCATGGCCTCCTCCTTTCTCTTCCATAATCTTGTAAACCTGGGTAACAGTTTTTAGTTGCTCCTTATTTTGGGCAACGGTTGAAAAAACCGATAGTACAAGCGCGGAAAAGCTAATTACTAGTTTATTCATTTTAGTGGTGGTTTTGAACTTGAAATATAATGGTTTTACCTCATTTACCGTTTACCCCTGAAATACTTTTATTTTTTTCCTAAAGTCTCTAAAGTTTACTCTATTTAGTGACTAAAAGAAAATGCCTACCTTCGAGGAAATCTCAGAAATGAAGAAAATCCTTTATTCGTTTTTTTTCTGCTTACTGCTCTCATGTTCAAATGGGGATTCCTATTATCACAATACTGGGGAGTCTTATGAAGGCAATGTAGTAACCAGTGCCGGTGGAGCTCAATATCCTGGTTTAAATTCATCAACCATTTATTGCGGTGGAGGTTGGGGCAGGAAATTGTGTCGATTTTTAGCCAAGTATAATGAAACCGTATGGGCAGATGCCGACAATTATTACAGTGATTTTTCTGATATCAAATTCTCAATGTTTAACGGAAACGAATTCTTTATTTCCTTTTTTGACCTAGATAAGGTAACGACCTATTGCAAAGGATGGAAATTAGGGGAAAACATGCATGATGGCAAGAAATGGAATATCCGACTCAAGAAAGATGAGGAGGATGAATTATGGTTTGATTTTGAGTATTACGGCACCAGTGACGAAATCGAGTATACCTTAACTTACAAATATAAAGTCATTGATGGCGATCTTCATTTTTCGACTTCAGATGGTGAAACCTTTGTTTTTGAGCCCTCTCAGAGAAATTATGACCAGAACGCTGTGGGTACGGATGAGGTTGTCGTATTGGAGGGCTGTCTTTTTTATTAGTCCTTTAGCTGATCTTTAAATCCGTTTTTGGTAAGGATGTCGGAATACCATTGATAGGAAATATCGCCTCTTTTGTAGTATTCTTTTACTTCTTGAATATTTCCTTTTTTGCCGTAATCTTCTGTTGATTTGAGCTTTCCATTGGAAGCGTAGTAGCGCCATTTTCCGATTCTAATTCTCCAATCCTTGTAGGTTCCTTCGGCTTTGAGAGTACCATCCTCATAATACTTTTTAATAGGGCCCTCCACCCGGTTTTCATTGTAATAACCTACCTCCTTGTAATAACCATTTTCATAATAGTTGATCCATTTACCTTGTCCGATTCCATCAACATATTCTTGCCAAGAAGAATAATTTCCATTGGCATACCTAGCAAATAAAACACCTGTAAAAGGTTTATTCTCGCCTTTTGCATAATATCTGTAAATACCATTTGTGGTTTTACCAGAAGCATTAGACATTGAAACTTCTCGTTTTGTTACCGTTTCCGACATAGGAAGTGTTTTTTGAGAATATCCTTCAGTAATTACGAAAAGTATCAAAACCAAAGCTGTTAATGTTGTGCGAGAATTTAGAAAGGAAAACATAATGTTGAGTTTAATATGTATTCTATATACACTGAAAAATACCAATTGGATGAACTTGAATGAAAATTTATCTTAGAAATATCTTATTCACCATGTATTTCTACGATTGAGAGATTTAAATTAATCACACTTCTTATTATAGAATTTCACGTATTCAATTTTATTTTTCTCCTTCCTATCAATAAATACAAGATTGACCCAACAAAAGGGACGAAGAAGATTAAGAGCCCCCAAATTAGTTTATCATTTGAATCAGAGCTGTTTTTCAATAGATCAATCAAGGAATAAATCCAAAGCCCAAGGGTTAACAAAAGGAATGATTGCCATAAAAAGAAGGACATTGAAAAGTCGTTTTCTAAGTATTCCATATTATTTTTTTTCCGTTGGATCTGCCAAGTGTCGGTCAAAATATTGGATCAGTTTTCCAAATAGGTAGCGATCATAATTGCGTTCACGACTCCAACCATGGGTTGCTCCGGGAGCAAAGGCGAAGTCGAAATCTTTCCCTTGTTTGATCAGTTCTTCGGCTAGTACAGCCGTTGTTTTGAAAGGAACCACATGGTCTTGAAGGCCATGGATAAATAGAAGTTTGTCTTTTAGATTCTTAGCATACTTAAGAGCTTTTCGTTCAAATATCTCTGGATGTGTTTGTGGGCGACGAACAATAGCGACGTCATCAGTACCAAAGAAGAATGGATCCACCGCCGCAGCTGCCGCCACACCTACTTGGAATAAGCCTGGCTTCTTCAATAAGGTGTACACCGAAAGCGTACCACCATAACTGCTTCCCCAGATTCCGATGCGATCGGGATCTACATAATCCAACGATTCCATGTAGGAAACCGCGCTTGCATAGTCCTCGATGTCTTGATCTGCAAAACCGAGTAGGAATTCTTCACGGAAAGCTCTTCCATAACCGTTACTACCACGTGAATCTACTTGCACAACAATGTAACCTTTCTTCACCAACAACTGCTGAATAAGACTGTAGTTTCCAGCCCAACGGTTTCTAGCTGTATTCGAATATACAGGTCCGAATATCACTGGATATTTCTGCCCTGACTCCATGTTAGCCGGTTTTAAAATTCGTGCATGTAATGTGTAGTCGTCTACTTTACTCGGAAAACTAACATATTCAGCCGCCGTCCAAGTTCGCTTGCTAAAAGCAGGTAATGGCGAGTTGGTGAGTCGTGTAGGCTTAACGCCTTTATCACTCATTACATACAACTCATTGGGTGAGGTATCATCACTATGTAGAAAAACCAAATGTTTGCCATCGGGGGATGGATAGCCCACGTTACGTCCTGCAAGACTTGTGAGTTGCTCGGGTTTTCCTCCTGACATTTTTAGGCGATACACATGTTGTTCATACGGATTCACTCCATTCCCTGCGTAAAAGAGATAATCTCCAGCAATCGTAGGCGAGGAAAGGACATCATAAGCTGGATCCGTTAGTAACCTAGGAAGGTCCTTAGACGGTGAAGCATCTATCTTATAAAGTCCATAGCGATCACCCATATCACTTAAAAAAACAATGTTCTTTCCGTCTCCGTGCCAAGTAGATCCAAAGGAGGTATACATACGACTCTCACGCACGCCACGCCAAACTTCGCGAAGTTGAGTTTCCCCAGTTGCAACTACATACATTTTACGGTCTACCGCAGTGTCGGATGCGGTATCTACCAACAAGGCACCGCTTGGTGACCAGTTAAAGTCTATGACCTGATTTGCATGTGGTTCAGGTAATTCTAAATAGGTAATGCCCCCCTTTTCCACATTGAGTAGGCCAACCCTGCGAATTTCATTAGGATCGCCTGGGTAACTTCTTCGAACTTCATTCGGACTCGTTTCAGTAGCTAGGTAATTTGGGAAGGGTACCTTTCGCATTTCGCGTCGATCTACTTCGTGAAAAGCGATGGTTTTGCCATCAGGAGACCATTTATACGTCGGTCCACTCCAAATACCCGGCCCGATTTCACGTTCTGCGCGACTGTAGCGTCCTTTTGGTAAGTTGGAAAGACTTGGGATGCCGATCTTTGTGAGGCGTTTATTTCTTCTAGAAGAGAGGTCTGCAAGATACAGATCACCTTTTTGTAGGTAAGCCATCTTCTTGCCGTCTGGAGATAAAGCTAGGTTACGAGCTCCAGCGGCCACTGGCATAAATTTCCCATCTTTTCCTGTTGTGAGTGACGTTCTCCAAAGGTTGTTTCCCCGAAGGCTTAGAATTGTATTGGCATCGGTCCAGATAATGGTACGCACAGAAGGTGATGTTTCAGCAGAACGGAGCCGAACTTCCTTTCCATCATGGGTAGCTACCCAGAGTCCACGTCCAGATTTTCCTAGTTCAGTCCAAGAAAAAGCGAAGTGCTTGCTATTGGGTGCCCAAGCCGGTCGAGAAGGGGAGGTGCCTGTTATTTTTGGAGAGTCGAATATGTCGTTGAGTGTAAGCTCATTTTCTTGGGCGAAAATGCCGATAGATATCAAAACGAAGAAGCTTGTTACCACCCATTTCTGCCAAAAAGGAAACTGTTTCATGAAGATTGAATTAATTTTCTGTTATCAGACCAAGATAACGGTAATGGACTAGAAAAGCAATGGAGGAAGTCCATTGTTAACTGTAGTTTGTTTTTTCTTTTTTGGTTCGTATCAGAAAATAGTTGATTATCACTTAACCATGAGTTGAAGAGCACACTGATTTACAAGTAGTATCATTTTTAATCTCGAACTACCTTTCTAGGGTATCTAGTACTCCTACTTTTAACGTAATTTGGTATTTCAGATCTTTCGATTCTTTGAAGTTCTACGGAACCCATCGTAGTTGAAGTCCGAATTAATTTTCCATTAGAAAATTTGATGTAGTTTCTATTAGACCAGCCATTTTGCTTTTGAAATTTATATTTTCCCTGACTATATCTAACTTTA
>CAYFJL010000140.1:0-7647 GCA_964343335.1 uncultured Polaribacter sp.
ATGCAATAGTTGCATCAGTTACATTGTTTAAAAATAAGTTACAAGCATTCAAATCCTGAATGGTAACTGGCGAATAATAAATCTTTAAATTCCCACCAGCCAAAGCACTTGCGTCAAATGCTCCATACTTTACACTACCATAAGCCACCGTATTTGGAAGTTTTACTTTACAATGACGAGTGTTTAAATTAAAGGTAGCTTTCTTCGGAACTTTGATTTCAATTCTTTTCTTGATTTTCACTTTTTTACCGTCAATGGTAATGCTGTTTTGATCTGCCGAATAATTCAATTTTAACTTCTTTAATTCAGCCTTCGCCTTTTCCAAAGATTCTTTGATTTTTTGCTTATCAATTTTAATCTTCATGCGATTTTCTTCAATTTGCTTGCGGATTTCCTCTTTCGATTTTGCCAAATCTTTACGCATCTTTTCTTTGTCAAAGTTCATTTTCTCCTTCAGTTTTTTGTACGCTTTGGATTTTTTAAACTCTTCCCACTCCTTCTTTGACTTGATTACAATTTTAGTATCTCCGTCTTTGTAGGTGAAATTATAATCACCATCTTTTCCAACCCAAGAATCAAAATCTTTAAGCACTTCAAGAGATTCTAAGCTTTCCAATCCTTCTAAGACTTTCAAATCTTTGAAGTCAAAATCAAAGTCGAAATTCATTTCTGGCAATACAATAGCATCAAAATTTTCAAAATCGATATCAGGCATTACAAAGTTTTGATCATTAAAAAAGACAAAGTCATTTTTAAACGGGAAGCGGTTGTTGCCTTGAGCCGTAATTTTCACTTTTGATTTGTTTCCTAAAGCCTCGAAATTCCAATTCTTAAAGTATTTCTCAGCCTCTTTTTTATCCAATCCTTCGATTTCTATGTAGGCATTGACCTGCACTTGATTCTTAGACCATGTGGTCACGTTGATTTCTGCATTCGATGCGTTGATTTCAACCTCAACATCTTTTTGGACATTGAAGGAGTCTGAATATTTCTTATCGAATTTTTGTCCGAAACTTTGTCCAGCCAATCCAATGGCAAGACTTAATACGAACAATTTAAACCTGTTTTTCATTTTGTTTTGTGTTTAACGTATTTAACTTTTTTAATTGTTTTTGTAAACGTTGCAACAGTTGTAGTCGTAATTGTAAATTACGGATTAATGCATCTATAGTAACATCGTTAACTCCTTTTGTATTGAGCTCTTGAGTTAGCGATTTATACTCTTTGGTTAATTCAGCAATTTTAATCAAGTAGCTATCTACCAGATCTTTATGCTCATCATTCAGTTCCAAATCACTGATAGCCAAATTGATACTATTCATGTAATAGTTCTCAACGGTATTCAATTCTGGGGAAATTTTCCCTAAGGTGATTTGGTTCTCGGTTTTGGTGTCTTCAACGGGTTTTTCTCCTGGAAAAAACTGACTTGCCAAGAAAATAAACAAGGCAATAGACGCCGCAATGGACAGCCAATTGGTATTGAATGGTTTTGATCTTTCCACCTTCTTGTCATGCAATTCTTTTTGAAGCAAATTTTCAAATTTGCTTTGATGGTGGGCCGTCAATTTGGCATTATCATCTTTGTAATCGTTACATAAATCTCTAATATCTTGCTGCATAACTAGTAGATTTTAATTTTTCTTTCAGTATTCTTTTCCCACGTAACAAATGTGTTCGGGAAGTATTGGAACTTATGTCCAAAATTTGTGATATTTCTTCGTGGTCATAGCCTTCAAACAAATAGAGCGACAATACCAATCTGTATTTTTCCTTAATATCCTCCATCGCCCTTTTGATATCTTTTACTGTTATGGTTTGATCAACTTTCCAATCTTCATCGTCCACCACTCGCAGGGTTTCCTCATTCATAGTTATCAATTCCAACTTCTTCTTTTTCAACGCATCAATACTCTGATTGATAACTATTCGCTTTAACCAAGCTCCAAAAGGAACTTCATTTTTATAACTATGGATGTTTTTAAATGCCTTGATAAAAGCCTCCTGCATGACATCTTCGGCTAAAAAAGAATCATTCACATAGCGATTGGCAATTACAAACATAGCTTGACAATACAAATTGTATAGTTGCATTTGCGCCTTAGCACTATTTAAACGGCACTGGTCAATGATGGTTTGGTGTGGTTGATCCGCCAATGTTTTCTTAATTAGTTATCTTAAATACGAATGGATTTTCGAAGTGTTGCAAAATTTATAATTAAATTTACATATTCTCATTCATATGGATAAAAAGTCATCGGCGTTAGAAGAAAAAGACGGAGTAGTAAAACCTCCAACCACTCAAAAAAAAGGCATTGATATCATCAAAAAGAAAAGAGCCAAAAAGAATTCTATCGATGAATATGTCTCTAAAATCATTGAGGGAGATATTACCTTTTTAAGCAAGGCCATCACCCTTATTGAGAGCACCAATCCGAAGCATCAAAAATTAGCCAATCAAATTGTAGAGCAATGCCTGCCACATGCTTATAAGTCAATTCGAATTGGTATTACGGGTGTACCGGGTGTTGGAAAAAGCACCTTTATTGAAGCCTTCGGAAAGCACCTTACTTCTATCGGAAAGAAAATCGCAGTATTAGCTGTAGATCCGAGTAGTACCGTAAATAAGGGAAGTATTTTGGGCGATAAAACCCGTATGGAAGAATTGGTAACCGACAAAAATGCTTTCATCAGACCTTCCCCTTCAGGAAGTACTTTAGGCGGAGTTGCACGGAAAACGAGAGAAACCATTGTGTTATGCGAAGCCGCTGGATTCGATACCATTATCATTGAAACCGTCGGAGTAGGCCAATCAGAAACCATGGTGCATTCTATGGTAGACTTTTTCTTATTATTGAAGCTAGCCGGAGCGGGTGATGAATTGCAAGGCATCAAAAGAGGTATCATTGAAATGGCCGATGCCATTGTGATCAACAAAGCAGATTCTGGTAATGAAAAGAACACCAAGCTCGCAAAGATGGAATTCAATCGAGCACTGCATTTATATCCTCTTAAAGAAAGCAATTGGCAACCCAAAGTTCTTACGGCGAGTGCCTTGCATAGCAAGGGGATTGAAGATGTTTACCAAATGATTTCAGATTACTTGAGTTTGACCCATGAAAATGGTTATTTCGATTCCAAACGAAACGAACAAAATAAGTTCTGGTTATTCAGTACTATTGAAGAACAGTTGAAATCAAATTTTTACCACAATTCAGCAGTCAAAGAATCCTTGCAAGAAGAAATTCAAAAACTAGAAAGCGGCAAAACAACTCCGTTTAACGCCGCTAAAAGATTACTTGACTTATAATGATGAAGAAATATCTACTTCTTTTTTCGCTTACGATTCTTTCATTCAATGCATACGGACAAGGCAAAAAGATTGATAAACCCGTTTACACCTATAAAAAAGGTGATTATTTCGGAATTGGTAAGTGGTACTTAGGTCGTGAAATTGCCTATGTGATGGGTTATGAAGGCATCAGTTGGTTGGAACGTCCCAATCGAGAAGATGAAGAAAAGACCTCCATTCTTATTAAAAACATGAAAATCAAAGAAAACGACTTCATCGCTGATATTGGAGCGGGCTCTGGATACCATGTTTTTAAAATGGCCCCTGTAGCAAAAAAAGGAAAAGTTTGTGCAGTAGACATTCAACCAGAAATGCTTCGAGCCATATTGATGAATGCTGAGTTCGATAAAAACCAGAATATCGAGTTGGTGCAGGGTGCTGAGAAAGCGGTGAACCTACCGAAAAACAAATTCGATAAAATCCTAATGGTAGATGTTTACCATGAATTCAATTATCCGAAGGAGATGATGGAATCCATTATTGCTTCCTTAAAAGAGGATGGCGAAATTTATTTGATTGAATACCGAATGGAAGATCCGAGTGTACCCATAAAAAAGGTTCACAAAATGAGTGAAAAGCAAGCGGTAAAAGAAATGAAATATGTCGGATTAAAATTAAAGGAAAACATCGATAACTTGCCCTGGCAGCATTGTATGGTTTTTATTAAAGACTCTAACTAATATTACTCCATTGCTTTGAATCTTTAGACAACTTCTCATAAGTTCGGCGGATTTCAATATTTTCTTTTTGCACCAACTCAGGGTCTGCTTTCAACAAATCAATAACTACTCTTCTAGCTTTGCTTAATATTTGATTATCGGTAGAAAGATTAGCAATTTTAAAATTCAACATTCCGCTTTGCTGGGTACCCATAATATTCCCTGGACCCCGAAGTTTTAAATCCACCTCCGCAATTTTAAATCCGTCATTGGTGGCTTCCATGGTTTTTAATCGTTCTTTACCTTCCTTACTAATTTTATGATCTGCCAAAAGGATACAGAAACTTTGTTCGGCTCCACGTCCTACGCGACCTCTTAATTGATGCAATTGAGAAAGTCCGAATCGTTGTGCGCTCTCGATGACCATCACACTTGCATTGGGAACATTCACTCCTACCTCAATCACAGTGGTTGCCACCATAATTTGGGTTTCACCCTTGGCAAAACGTTGCATCTCAAAATCTTTATCCTCAGGCTTCATCTTCCCATGTACAACACTTACTTGGTAATTTGGCCTTGGAAACTCCCGTAAAATACTATCATAACCATCCATCAAATCTTTATAATCCAATGTCTCTGATTCTTCAATCAAAGGGTACACAATATAAACCTGACGCCCTTTGGCAATTTCTTCCTTTAGAAATTTATATACCCCAAGTCGATGACTATCAGATCGTAAAACGGTCATTACTTCTTTTCTACCCGGCGGAAGTTCATCGATTACGGAGATGTCGATGTCACCATATAAGGTCATGGCCAGCGTTCTCGGAATTGGAGTTGCAGTCATCACGAGAATGTGTGGTGGGATGGCCCCTCCAACCTCCCTATTTATGTGGCGCTTCGGGCCCTTTGCCCACAACTTCGCTCTTTGTTTCACCCCAAATCGATGTTGCTCATCAATAATGGAAAGGCCTAAATTTTGAAACTGTACAATATCTTCTAAAAGTGCATGGGTTCCAATTAATATTTTTAATGATCCGTCTAAAAGTGATTGGTGAATTACCTTTCTCTTCTTTGTCTTTGTTGAGCCGGTCAATAATTCGACATCAATACCCATGGGTGCTAACAAACTTGAAATGGAGCTATAGTGTTGATTGGCCAAAATTTCCGTAGGAGCCATCAAAGCAGCTTGGTATCCATTGTCAATAGCCAACAACATAGTCAGCAACGCCACTATTGTTTTACCAGAACCAACATCACCTTGCAGGAGTCGATTCATATGAGCACCATTGGCGACATCCTTTCGAATCTCCTTGATAACCCTTTTCTGTGCATTGGTCAAATCGAAAGGAAGTTGATTGCGGTAAAAATCGTTGAATTTTACCCCTACTTCACCGAAAACCAATCCTTTCAATCGCTGTTTATTGACTATATTTTTTTTAATCAGTTGCAACTGTAGGTAGAACAACTCTTCAAACTTTAAACGATCTTGAGCTCTTGATAACAGATTTTGATTCTGCGGAAAATGAATCTGAAGCAAGGCCTGTTTTTTTGGTAAAAACTGAAAACGTTGTAATATTTCGTCACTCAGGGTTTCCCTAACTGAAACACTTTGTAACTCTTGAAATAAAAACTCAATATATCCCCGGAAGACTTTATTGCTAATTCCTGAATTGGAAAGTTTTTCTGTGGAATGATAAACCGGTTGCATCTTACTTTGCAACTTCTTCTTGTAATCAGTGACCAATTCCATCTCAGGGTGAGGCATGCTGAACTGACCATTAAAGTGATTCAGCTTTCCAAAAATTACATACGGTTGATTCAATTTCAAATACTTTTGAATCCATTTTTGACCTCGGAACCAAACCAATTCCATCGTTCCAGTTTCATCTTGAAAAGTTGCCACCAATCGACTGCCTCGCTTTTGGGCCACAGATTTTACTTGAACAACCCGACCTACAATCTGAACCTCAGCACTGGTTGGTAATAATTGATTAATCTTATAAAACTTGGTTTTATCAATATATCGAAAGGGAAAACTGAACAACAAATCATTACATGTTCGAATGCCGAGTTCTTCAAAAAGTAAGGCTGCTTTTTGAACACTGATTCCTTTGATATATGTAACCGGATTTTGAAGATTCAAGTTTGTACGAAATGATTAACGAAAATAGAAAATTATAGATTATTCGCTAAATATTGAAAACAATTCGTAGGTTCAATTCGCTGCGTGATATTAAGGTGTATATTTGCACACTATTTGTTTTTTATGAGACTCCACAGAAACCTTGTATTCCCTGTTATTGATAGTATCTACGATATTTTCAATGACGAAGTTTATGCCGACAAAACGGTTGAAAAAGCCTTAAAGAGAGACAAACGTTGGGGTGCTCGTGATCGTAAGTTCGTGGCAGAAACCATTTATGAAATGGTCAGGTGGATGCGTTTGTATGCAGAAATTGCCCAAGTGAAGCCACCTTTCACCAGAGAGAAAATCTGGCGAATTTTTGCCGTTTGGTGTGTCTTAAAAGGAATTAAACTTCCAGATTGGAACCAATTAAAAGACGTACCTAGTCGACGAATCAAAGGTCGATTTGACGAATTAAAACGCACTCGAAAATTCGGCGAGTCCATTCCGGATTGGATGGATGAACTTGGTGTAGCTGAACTTGGTGAACCCATTTGGAGCAAAGAAATCAAAGCCCAAAACGAACAGGCCCATGTAATTCTGAGAGTGAATACACTCTTAACCACTCCAGAGCGATTGAGACAAATTCTAAGAAAAGACGATATTGAAACAATTCAAGTCAAGGGATATCCATATGCATTACAATTGGTAGAAAGAGCCAATGTATTCAAAACCGAGGCTTTTAAGAACGGCTTCTTTGAAGTTCAGGATGGATCTTCTCAACTAGTAGCACCTTTCCTAGATGTAAAACCGGGGATGCGTGTTGTTGACGCCTGTGCTGGAGCAGGTGGAAAATCGCTTCATTTGGCCTCGTTGATGGAAAATAAAGGACAAATCATTGCCATGGATGTTTATGAAAGTAAACTGAAAAAATTAAAAGTCCGAGCCAAAAGAAATAAGGTGCATAACATTGAAACCCGTGTCATTGAATCGACAAAGGCCTATAAAAAACTGGTAAACAAAGCAGACCGCGTATTAATCGACGCCCCATGTTCCGGACTAGGGGTTTTAAAACGTAATCCGGATGCCAAGTGGAAACTTCAACCTGAATTTATTGACAACATCAAGAAAGTTCAGCAAGAAGTACTTCAAAATTATTCTAAAATGGTGAAACCTGGTGGTAAGTTAGTCTATGCTACTTGTTCTGTACTGCCGTCTGAAAATAGACAGCAGGTTGACTTCTTTTTAGCTTCAGAAGGTGGTGAATCTTTTAAGTTAGTAGAAGACAAATCCATTTTCGCCCATAAATCAGGTTTTGACGGATTTTATATGGCCTTACTTCAAAAGGAATAATGTTAAAAACCTCGTGAATAATCCTTTGAAATTGAAATTAACACAGCTCTTTTTATTGAAATAAAGAGTTAAATTTGTGCTTTAATTTTAACATGCCAGGAGAATGATTCACTTCTTTGGAAATTCGAATTCAAAAGTATTCGCATTACAATCATCAA
>CAYFJL010000141.1:0-7575 GCA_964343335.1 uncultured Polaribacter sp.
GAGCTAGTATGATTACTCCTGATTTCGTTGGACAAACAATTGCTGTTCACAATGGTAAGCAGTTTATCCCAGTATACATTACTGAAAACATGGTAGGACATAAACTTGGAGAATTTTCACCAACTCGTTCGTTTAGAGGACACGCTGGTGCAAAAAATAAAGGTAAAAAATAGTAGACTATTATGGGAAGTCGTAAACACAACATGGCACAGCAGTTAAAAGAAGCGAAAAAACAACGTTTTATCGCCAAGCTTACTAACTGTCCGACATCACCAAGAAAAATGAGATTGGTGGCTGACCAAATAAGAGGAGTTGAAGTTGAAAAAGCACTTGCAATCCTAAGATTTAGTCCGAAGGAAGCGTCTAGAAATTTAGAGAAACTTTTATTGTCTGCTATTGCAAACTGGCAAGCAAAAAATGAAGATGCTAATATCGAAGATGCAGGTTTATTTGTTAAATCAATTTTCGTTGATAGCGCAGGAATGTTAAAGAGATTGAGACCAGCTCCACAAGGGCGTGCTCACAGAATTCGTAAGCGTTCTAATCACGTGACTATCGAATTAGCAGAAACTAATAAAAGTAATTAATCAAAGTAGAAATGGGACAAAAAACAAATCCAATAGGGAATCGTTTAGGAATTATCAGAGGATGGGAGTCTAACTGGTATGGAGGCAATGACTACGGAGATAAAATTGCTGAAGACGATAAAATTAGAAAATATATCCATGCTAGATTATCAAAAGCTAGTGTGTCTAGAGTAATTATCGAAAGAACTTTAAAACTTGTAACCGTTACTATCACTACGGCTCGTCCTGGTATCATTATCGGTAAAGGAGGTCAAGAGGTAGACAAGTTGAAAGAGGAATTGAAGAAAATTACTGGTAAAGAAGTTCAAATCAACATTTTCGAAATCAAAAGACCTGAATTAGATGCACGCTTGGTTGCAGCTAGTATTGCACGTCAAATCGAAAATAGAATTTCTTACAAGAGAGCAATCAAAATGGCTATTGCTGCTACCATGCGTATGAACGCTGAGGGGATCAAAATTCAGATCTCTGGACGTTTGAATGGTGCGGAAATGGCAAGATCAGAGCACTACAAAGAAGGAAGAATTCCTCTTTCTACTTTTAGAGCTGATATTGATTACGCTTTAGAAGAAGCACACACTACTTATGGTAGAATCGGTGTGAAAGTATGGATCATGAAAGGAGAAGTTTACGGTAAGCGTGAGTTATCTCCATTAGTTGGGCTTTCCAAGAAACAGGGAGCTAAAGGAGGAAAACGTCAACAACCTCGCAGAAGAAAATAATTTTTTAAAGAAGATTAAAAATGTTACAGCCAAAAAGAGTAAAGTACCGTAAGGTTCAGAAGGCAAAAGGGAACATGAAAGGTATTTCTGGAAGAGGAAACCAACTTTCTAACGGAATGTTTGGTATTAAATCGCTTGATCAAAACCTTTTAACTTCTCGTCAAATTGAAGCAGCGCGTATTGCGGCAACTCGTTATATGAAAAGAGAGGGTCAATTATGGATTAAAATCTTTCCAGACAAGCCTATTACAAAGAAGCCTTTAGAGGTACGTATGGGTAAGGGTAAAGGTGCTCCAGACCATTTCGTTGCAGTAATTAAACCAGGTAGAATTTTGTTTGAAGTTGGTGGTGTACCAATGGATGTTGCGAAAGAAGCATTACGCTTAGCAGCTCAAAAACTTCCAGTGAAAACAAAGTTTGTGGTAGCAAGAGATTACGATTTTAACGCTTAATTCGAATTTATTATGAAACAGTCAGAAATCAAAGAATTATCAACAGCAGATTTACAAGAGAAGCTTGGAGCGTTGAAAAAAAGTTATAGTGATTTAAAAATGGCACACGCGATTTCTCCTTTAGAGAATCCGATGCAAATTAGATCATTGAGAAAAACTGTTGCACGTGTGGCAACAGAGTTAACAAAAAGAGAATTATAATAACTCTATATCAGTTAAAGATGGAAAAAAGAAATCTTAGAAAGGAAAGAATAGGTGTTGTTTCAAGCAGTAAAATGGACAAGTCTATTGTTGTTTCTGAAGTAAAAAGAGTTAAACACCCAATGTATGGTAAATTCGTTTTGAAAACGAAGAAATACGTAGCACATGATGAGAAAAACGACTGTAACGAAGGTGATACAGTTAAAATCATGGAGACAAGGCCAATGAGTAAAACCAAGCGTTGGAGATTAGTAGAAATCCTAGAAAGAGCTAAATAATTATGTTACAGACAGAATCAAGATTAAAAGTAGCTGATAATACCGGAGCAAAAGAAGTTTTGGTAATTAGAGTTTTAGGAGGAACTAAAAAGCGTTATGCTTCAATTGGAGATAAAATAGTAGTCACTGTTAAATCTGCTACTCCTAACGGAACAGTAAAAAAAGGTCAAGTTTCTAAAGCCGTTGTGGTAAGAACAAAGAAAGAAGTAAGACGTAAAGACGGTTCTTACATCAGATTTGATGACAATGCTTGTGTATTGTTAAACCCAACTGAGGAAATGAGAGGAACTCGTGTTTTTGGACCGGTTGCTCGTGAGCTTAGAGAAAAACAATTCATGAAAATCGTTTCATTAGCACCAGAGGTGTTATAATTATACAATACAATGAAGAAGTTTAAATTAAAATCAGGAGATACTGTAAAAGTAATTGCTGGAGATCACAAAGGATCTGAAGGTAAAATCTTAAGTATTGTTAAAGACGAAGATAGAGTTTTAGTAGAAGGTGTAAACTTAGTTTCTAAGCATGTGAAGCCGAATGCTCAAAACCCTCAAGGTGGAATCACTAAAAAGGAAGCGCCAATTCACATTTCTAACGTAATGTTAGTAGAAGACGGTGTTGCCGTAAGAGTAGGTTATACAGTTGATGGAGATACGAAAACAAGAATCTCTAAACAAACTAAAAAATAATAATCATGAGTTACGTACCAAGATTAAAAGAAGAATACAAGAACAGAGTTGTTAAAGCGTTAACCGAAGAGTTTAGCTATAAGAACGTAATGCAGGTTCCAAAATTAGAAAAGATTGTTGTTTCTAAAGGTGTTGGAGCTGCTATTGCTGACAAGAAATTAATCGATTATGCAATCGAAGAATTAACAGCAATCACTGGTCAGAAAGCAATTTCAACAATTTCTAAAAAAGACGTTGCTTCTTTTAAATTAAGAAAAGGAATGCCTATCGGAGCAAAAGTAACTTTACGTGGTGATAAAATGTATGAGTTTTTAGATAGACTTATCACAGCTTCTTTACCTCGTGTTAGAGACTTTAACGGAATTAAGGCAAACGGATTTGACGGAAGAGGTAATTACAATTTAGGAATTACTGAACAAATTATCTATCCGGAAATCAACATTGATAAAGTAAAGAAAATCAATGGTATGGATATTACCTTTGTTACTTCAGCTGATACTGATAAAGAAGCAAAGTCGTTATTAGAAGAATTAGGTTTACCATTTAAAAAGAATTAAGAATGGCTAAAGAATCAATGAAAGCTCGTGAAGTAAAAAGAGCTAAAACCGTTGCAAAATATGCTGAGAAGAGAAAGGCTTTAAAAGAAGCTGGAGACTATGAAGCATTGCAAAAACTTCCAAAAAATGCATCGCCTATTAGAAAGCATAACCGTTGCAAATTAACAGGTAGACCAAAAGGTTATATGCGTCAATTTGGAATTTCACGTGTAACGTTTCGTGAAATGGCTAACCAAGGCCTTATACCAGGTGTAAAGAAAGCTAGCTGGTAGAAAATTTAAAATTACGGTATAAATAAGAATTGTTTGTGTATCTTTGCACGCTCAATTTTTGTAAATAAGTATTAACTGATTACAGGTTCAACTTTCACAAACGCAGGTTTGTAGGACAAATAGAGTAAGTTGAAAACCATAGTCGCAAATTAATAAACATGTATACAGATCCGATTGCGGATTTTCTAACACGCGTTAGAAATGCAATTTCTGCAGGCCACAGAGTAGTGGAGATTCCTGCATCTAACCTCAAGAAAGAGATGACCAAGATC
Source organism: uncultured Polaribacter sp. (assembly GCA_964343335.1). Lineage (GTDB taxonomy): Bacteria > Bacteroidota > Bacteroidia > Flavobacteriales > Flavobacteriaceae > Polaribacter. The sequence continues at coordinate 4,028 of CAYFJL010000141.1, forward strand.
TTATTTGATCAAGGATACATCTTAAGCTACAAGTTTAACGATAACAAGGTTCAAGGAACTATCAAAATCGCTTTGAAATATGATAGAGAAACCAAAGAATCTGTGATTCGTAAAATCCAAAGAGTATCAACACCAGGTCTACGTAAGTACGTTTCTTCTTCAGAAATGCCTAGAGTTTTAAATGGCTTAGGTATCGCTATTGTTTCTACTTCAAAAGGAGTTATGACAAACAAGAAAGCGAAGCAAGAAAATGTTGGTGGTGAAGTATTGTGTTACGTTTATTAATCTTTTAAGCCATGAGTAGAATAGGTAACAACCCAGTTAGCATCCCTCAAGGAGTAGAAGTTAACGTTAACAACAATATTATTACTGTTAAAGGTAAATTAGGAGAATTGTCTCAAACCATTTCAGAAGGAATCAATTTGAATATTGAAGAAGGTACAATCACCTTATCAAGATCTTCTGAGTTGAAATCTCAAAAAGCACAACACGGTTTAATGAGAGCTTTGATTGCAAACATGATTGAAGGTGTTAGCAAAGGATTTACCAAAGAATTGGAATTGGTTGGAGTTGGTTACAGAGCTTCAAACCAAGGTCAAAAATTAGATTTAGCTTTAGGATTCTCTCACAACATTGTGTTAGAACTTGCTCCTGAAGTGAAAGTTGAAACAGTATCAGAAAAAGGAAAAAATCCTTTAGTAAAATTAACCTCACACGACAAACAATTAGTTGGTCAAGTTGCCGCTAAGATCAGATCGTTTAGAAAGCCAGAGCCATATAAAGGTAAAGGTATCAAGTTTGTTGGTGAACAATTACGTAGAAAAGCAGGTAAGTCTGCATAATAAATAGAGTATTATGGCATTATCAAAGCTTGAAAGAAGAGTTAGAATTAAGCATAGAATCAGAAAGATTATAAACGGTACTGCTGCAAAACCAAGATTATCGGTTTTCAGAAGTAACAAAGAAATCTATGCACAATTAATCGATGATGTAAACGGAGTTACTTTGGTTTCTGTTTCATCTAGAGATAAAGATATTACTGCAGCTACCAAAGCAGAAGCCGCTTCTGCTGTAGGTAAAGCAATTGCAGAGAAAGCTACAAAAGCAGGTGTTGAAACGGTTGCTTTTGATAGAAATGGTTACTTATACCATGGTCGAGTTAAAGTATTAGCAGACGCAGCAAGAGAAGCTGGTTTAAAATTTTAAGTTATGCAAGGTTATAAAAACGTAGAAAGAGTTAAACCAAGTGGATTAGAACTTGTTGACAAATTAGTAGGCGTTCAACGTGTGACGAAAGTAACAAAGGGTGGTAGAGCCTTCGGATTTTCTGCTATCGTTGTTGTTGGTGATGGAAATGGTGTTGTTGGTCACGGTCTCGGAAAATCGAAAGACGTTTCTTCTGCTATTGCTAAGGCTGTTGAAGACGCAAAGAAGAATTTAGTAAGAATTCCAATTTTAAACGGAACATTACCTCACGAACAAAAAGGTAAATTCGGTGGAGCAAGAGTATTTATTAAGCCTGCTTCTCCTGGTACCGGGGTAATTGCTGGTGGTGCTGTAAGAGCGGTATTAGAATCTGTTGGAATTCACGATGTATTATCAAAATCTCAAGGATCTTCCAATCCTCATAATGTGGTAAAAGCAACTTTTGATGCTTTATTACAATTGAGAAGTGCTGCAATGATTGCTAAGCAAAGAGGAATTTCATTAGAGAAAGTATTTAACGGATAATTCTAGTACAATGGCAAGAATTAAAGTAACACAGGTAAAAAGTCAGATCGGTCGTCTTCAAAATCAGAAGAGAACCTTAGAAGCTTTAGGTTTGAGAAAAATGAATCAAACTGTAGAGCATGACGCGACTCCATCGATCATAGGGATGGTAAATAAAGTGAAACATTTAGTATCCGTAGAGGAGATAAAATAAGATATTGACATGAGTTTACATAACTTACAACCGGCGAAAGGCTCTGTAAAAAGTGACAAGCGAATTGCACGTGGTGAAGGATCTGGTAAAGGTGGAACTGCTGCAAGAGGTCACAAAGGAGCGAAATCAAGATCTGGATATTCTAGAAAAATCGGATTTGAAGGTGGTCAAATGCCTTTACAAAGAAGAGTTCCAAAATTCGGATTTAAGAATATCAACAGAAAAGAGTATACGGGTATCAATTTAGATACCTTGCAAAATTTAGTTGACTCTGGAAAGTTAGGTGAGACAGTTACTTTTGATGATTTAGTAGCAACTCGTTTGGCTGGAAAAAATGATTTGGTAAAAATCTTAGGACGAGGAGAATTAAAAGCAAAGTTAAACATCAGTGCACACAAATTCACAGCTACTGCCAAAGCAGCTATTGAAGGTGCAGGTGGTGAAGCAGTGACCCTATAAGACTTCGAATAAAAGATGAAATTGATAAAAACGTTACGTGAGATTTTTAGCATCGAGGAGTTAAAAGACAAGATCCTTTTAACAATCGGATTAATGGCAGTGTATAGATTTATGGCTGCTGTGCCTTTACCAGGTATTGATCCGCTACAACTTGCTGCTTTAAAAGAAAGCACTTCATCAGGTTTATTGGGAATCTTAAATGCGTTTACAGGAGGAGCTTTTGCTCGTGCTTCTGTAATGGCGTTGGGTATTATGCCTTACATTTCGGCATCGATTGTTGTTCAGTTAATGGGAATCGCGGTTCCATATTTACAAAAACTGCAAAAGGATGGTGAAAGTGGGCGTAAGAAAATAACACAGATTACAAGATGGTTAACCATTGCTATTACTTTGGTTCAAGGACCAACGTATATTACAGCAATCAAAACACAATTTGGTTTACCACCAGAAGCTTTCTTAATTGGAGGTTTAACGTTCTGGGTTTCATCTATGATCATCCTTACAGCAGGTACAATCTTTGCAATGTGGTTGGGTGAGCGTATTACTGATAAGGGTGTTGGTAATGGTATTTCATTATTAATCACCGTAGGTATTATCGCGAATTTCCCAGCTTCTTTCTTACAAGAATTCGTTGCAAAAACTACCAATGCTGGTGCAGGTGGAATCATGATGATTTTAATCGAAATAATCATTTGGTTTGTAGTAATTCTATTAACTGTAATGCTCGTAACAGCTGTTCGTAAGATCGCTGTGCAGTATGCGAGAAGAACAGTAGCAGGAAACATCCAGAATGTTGCGGGATCTAGGGATTACATTCCTTTAAAGTTGAACGCGGCCGGTGTAATGCCGATCATCTTCGCTCAGGCGATTATGTTTTTACCAATGGCGTTGGCACAAAAGTTTCCAGCAATGGCAAGCCTACAGGATATTAATGGTTTAGGATATAACGTGATTTTCGCATTGTTAATCATTGTGTTTAGTTATTTCTATACTGCCATTACAATTCCGACCAACAAAATGGCGGAAGATTTAAAAAGAAGTGGAGGTTTTATTCCAGGAGTAAGACCAGGTAAGGATACGGCAGATCGTTTAGATACTGTGTTATCAAGGATAACCTTCCCAGGTTCTTTATTCTTAGCAGCATTATCTGTATTACCAGCTATTG
>CAYFJL010000142.1:0-7528 GCA_964343335.1 uncultured Polaribacter sp.
GCGATTGAAAAGGTCAAAATATACAGGCATGAGATAAAGAAATAAACAACTACAATGATTTCTATGGCCTGTAAAGCGTATTGAAGTGATAAATTAACTATTTCCATTTTAAGTGTTTTTAATTGAAAAGAATTTCATTAGTGAGTTTCTATTGAAACTTTCTTTTTCGGGGTTTGTAATTTGTTTTTATACTTTCTCAATGCATCTCTCAATCGCAATGCTAACTTTCGTAACCAAGGGAAATATTTCCCTGATTTAATGTTGTAGGCAAATGATTGTGAGTTAAATATCATTTCAAAATTGGCGGTACAGAAAACAGGCTTTCCTGTCAATCTGTTGATCTCACGAGCTTGGAACAGCTCACTTTCAATGAACAAATTGTACTTTCCATCCTGATAAGTATTGGCTTTATGAGTACCGTGACAATTGGCTTTTTGTCTTGCCTTTTGATCTGGTAAGTCTAACATTACCAACTCATTATATTTGATTCCGTGTTTCTCTAACCATTTCTCAGTTTCAGGTCTATACTTTTCAAGTCGAGAAGTAACTAGAGTTCCGATTTTACTTTTTGGCAAATACAAAGGCGTGGCATTCAATACAAAATCTCTGTATTTCGGTCCGTCGTCATTTTGTTCTTTGGTTGGATCGACACACAGCACACCATCAATATCAAAACATGCTTTATCCAATGTCGAGTGATTAAAAATATTCCACTGGAAATATCTTGGGATACCTACTGTTTCAAAGTAATAATCTACTGAATTCTGCTTGGAAGGATCTACATAGATCGCACAGTATTTCAAGTTGAACTTCGATTCTAAATCTGCTAGGCTAGCCTTACATTTTCTCAAGGCATTTCCGGAAGAAACAGAGTCATCTACAACCAATACGTTTTTAAACTGTTTGATATCGAAGTATTGTCCTCGTTCACCTGCCTTGTAGATATGTCCATTAATGAACGAATGAAGATCTGTATAAGGTAGATTCAAATACAAGGCCAATAAGTTTGCAGGCAACATACCGCTTCTTGGTACTCCCACAATCAAATCAAAGTCTCTAGGGATCTTGTGGATCTCTTTAAGAATGATTTGGTTTAAATCGCTTATATTTCTAAAGTTCATAATTGTTGATTTTTAATTCGTATTCGTTTTATTTTTCTATTGATTTTTTAATTTCTTCTGCTGATGCCTCTTCTTTGGCCCATCTTGGCGCTGCAAACATGAATACCATTGAGAGATACATTAATATCCCTGTTGGCATTTGCCCCAGCACTCCGTTACCATAGGATGCCATCATAATACCTGCGAAGCCGCAGGTAATCGCGGTAATCATGATGCGATAGTCTTCGTTTTTAATTCGGAACATGACGTTGTATCCGCCCGTAATTAAGATGTAGAACAACATGAATAGGTAATACCATAATCCGACTACACCTGTATCAGCCCAGATCATTACATACCAGCTATCGGTCGCGGTATTGGCCAAAAATGTGTGTGGTGTAAAACGTTGCCCCCAGTTTCCTGTGGCACCTACTCCACCACCGATGGGCCTTGAGGCCAAGTATGATTTCAATTTTCTTTGGTTAGCCAATCGTACTTGAAGTGATGCGTCATTCGGGTCAAAAGCGGTACGCATTCTTCGTACTTCAGGATTGCTTTGTAATAAGGTTGTATGCGCGAAAAAGATGTAAACACTTAATCCAAAAATGGCACCTAAGGTCAACATTCTAATATTTTTACTAAGGATTAGATATACAATACCTCCCATACCTGGAACGGCGATAGCGCCTCTTGTACCGGAAATCAACATTCCGAATAAGCCCATAAATGCAACTGCCAAGTAAAAAGCTCTCAGCTTCAAACTTGCTTTCTTTCTGAACAAAGCAAGAATACCAAATACCACTCCGGCATGACCTTGAGCGGCACCAAACTGACCAGCATCAGAATAGAAAGAAAAGACCCTTAATTTCCCGAAAAGGATGTGTGTTTTGTATGATCCAGCGTTCAACCAAGCTTGTTCAAAAGGATCTACACCCATGGTGTATTGCATCACTCCCTTTAGTGTTCCAATGATAGACATCACACCCCATACGAGGAAAAATGTATTTAAATCTTTGGGTTTACTGAACAGTATAAAAGCAAGCGGAATGGCTAGAAACTGATACAAGGCCAATCCTCTCATTGCATAAAACCAGGCTGCAACACTCTGTGCTTCAGGGTTTCCAACTTGAAGAAAAATATAACCCATCCATATACCGACTAAGATGGTCAGATGTGATTTAGCCTTGCTCCATTGAACTTTTTTGGTAAAAGCCTTGAAGAACAAAGCCAGGTATAATAATACCAATACACCGTCAACACTTAATCCCAAAGGAGCAGGTACATATCTTGTGATTCCAATAACGGTAAAACCTTGAATCACTAAAAGAATGATTCCCAATCGTGGAATGGTGAATAATTTGTAGAGTAAAGCCGAAACAAAGACCAAACCTAACACCATAGCGATACCCATAATCTCTGCTTTCACTACGAGAAGGGTTACCACACTCAATCCTCCTACCAACCAAATTAAAGAGCTCAAACTCGTTAATTTCATCGATGCTGGGTCGAAGGAAAATGGATTTTTATGTCTTTCTATCTGATCCAAAGTTGTTTCTTTCTATAGGTTAAAATGGTTAAATTTCATACATCAAAAATAGTTTGGAATCGAAGAGAATAGGGGTATATTTCGTCGAATGGGCCATAAAGTGTAGATGAATAAATTCGTCGGGGTTTAACTGGGGACGAATGGTTAAACTTCAGTATTCATGGCACTTCCCATGAATCGACAAATGGAGTTCATAAGTTTTTCCATGGAGATTTGTTTCCAAAAAACAATTCTTGAAATCGTTAAAAATTTGAGCAGTTGAAGTAATCTATCTTGAGAAATTCAATAGAAGATTTCGATAAAATCCGTTAGCACTTTTTAAAATGCCTTTAATGGAAATTGTAAATGTCTTATCGAGATAATACATTCCTACCAAAATTCCGGTTAAGGTGAATACCAATGTAGATACCGCCACCATTTCAATCGATTCAAAAACATAAATCGCGATCAAATCGCCAATAACGTTTGCCGTGAGCATGATCATAACCTTCAATGCATTGATGCTTGGCTTGTTGATACTATCCAAACTAATACCTATCATTCTATCAATTGGCAACATCAATCCGTATAAGGATAATATCTTCACAATCAATACGATATCAATCCCATGTAAAGCAACATCTAAGTATTGCGTACCAGAAACCAGAATGATGAATTCTTTGGCAAATAAGAAGGTACCTAAAGAGATAAAGAAGAACAAATAGGTCAATGCTCCTGAGTAGGTATTGAACAATCCTTTCAAATCATTGGTTCTACCCTCGATACTAGCTTTGGACATTTTTGGATAGGCGGTGGCAGCAAAACTTCTTAACGGAATTTGTTGTAATTCCGTTAATTTCAACGGAATACTAAACAAGGCTACCGCTGCACTACCAAACGGACTTACACTAATGATCAGAACATCGGCATTTCGCAATAAGTTGGTTCCGATCAAGGTAAACGTACTATACTTTCCAAAATGCAATAGGGTACTAATCGACTCTTTGTTTGCTTTGCGTATCAAAGCGAGTCCGTCCCAAGATTTTACAATACATAAAATAGATGTTATGATTGTAAAAATGATAAATCCGATGATGATCTCATTGATAGAATAATCCATATAGAAATAATTCACCACCAGGAATCCGAAGAACAGCGTACTACTAATAGATCGAATTAATAATATTTTTCCGTATTCCATCTTCGCTTGTTGTACCACCAAAGCATTGTTAAACGGTAAGTTGATAAAAGCAACTACTGGATACCATTTGAAAAGTGCCGCGTATGCCGAATCGTCAATGGCTTCTTGAAATCCGAAATAAACTCCGGTTAAAATTCCAACAATAATGACGGTCACGAACAAACTCACCAACACATTGGACCCAATTAAATGATCTCGGTCTTCGTCAGTTGCTCCTGAGAGGAATCGGACCAAACCATTGTTAGTGATACCATATCTAAGCATTTCAATTAGAGATCCACCAGATATGAACAACACCCACTCCGCAAAATCTTCTGGAGTTAAGGTTCTAGCTAACAAGGCAAATCCTCCAAAACCAAATACTGCTATGATTAGGTTCCCGGAAAGGGACAAAAAATTATCTTCTCTAAGGATTTTCCTGAATAATTTAAGCATAGCCTTTAAATCTGATTATCTGAATGAAATTGGAAACGGAATAAATTCTTTAATTTTCTACGGATGATGGATCTTTTCTTGGGAATTTCACCGAGTAAAGATTCCACCTGATCAATAACAACACCGTTAATAATGAATTGTAACTTACAGTTCACCAGCTCTTTAATATTGTTGAGAATATTGGTGTCAGCCTTGGTCCAAAGTCTATTGGATCTACATACTAGAATGGCTAAATCTGCATTCTCTAATATTTCAGCCGGATAGTTTTGTTCCAAGATATTTGGTAACTCGACAATCACATAATCCAGTTCATCATAGTTTACATCACCATTTTCAAAGGACAAGTCTCTAAAGGTCTTGGCATGGCTGAATCTATCATTTACCTCGTATTTCTTGTATTCTGCTGGGGTCAAATAACTACGTACCTTGTCTAAGAACGGATGTGAATAATCTACCCTCGGATCTTGATAACCTAATAGTTTATACAACCAAGGATTTGAATGTACCAACATTTCTTGCTTCTCTTCATTGCTATGATTCAAGAACAACACATTCTTACCATAACCCTTTAATTTACGGGCAATATTTCCAACAATGATACTCTTTCCTTCGTTAGGACCAGTACTCATTACCACAACTACTTTGGTGCGTTTTACTCCTTTCGAACCACTAAAAGTATGTTCGAAATTGTGCATGATGAAATCCATCAATCGGTTTTGAATCCGCACCAAATCAACATATTTAGATGACATTGATATTTTTGGCAGCATACCCATTGGTTCCAATTCTAATTTCTCAGATGCGATTTGATCGTTACGTAAGGTATTGTCGAAAAACTCCATCAATAGAATTGTTCCTAAAATCAAAACGAAGCTTAAAAATCCGGCCGCTATGACAACGATTTTACGTTTTGACGGAATTGGATTCAGTGGAAAATACGCTGGATCTACCATCTTTAAATTACCTGCAATTTGGGTATCCTGGTATTTTAATTTGGCAAGGTTTAACCCTCGTAAGATTTCGAGATACTCTTCTTCAATAACACTAATTTCTCTTTCAATTCTTTTGATATTTGCACCTGCTGGAGCATATTTCTCAACTTCTTTTTGGAATTCCTTGCTTTGCTTTGTCATTAACTCGACTTCAGCAGCTAGGTTCTCCGCATCAACGAGATTATCAATCCATTGAGGCATCATTTTGGTCATTGGTACCCCTTCAATCGAATTGTTCAATTTGAAGATCTCATTGACCTTTTTATCTATTTGTTCTTGTAGTTCAATCGATTCGTTACGAATGTTTCTGATCTTTCGCATACTAGCAGCAGAACCATCAGATTTTGCTTCGGCTAGTACCAATTGATACTTCAATTTACCCAATCGGTCTTTGTCTTTTAGAACTTCATCATTCTTATTCTGAATGTATCCTTGCACTTTCAGTTTTTCTTCAAGTTTCTTCTTAGAGGCGATAGAACCAGCTAATTGCGCTCTTTTATTCTTATAAGCAACTTCCATATCTTCACGAACAACGGCCACTGCCTTCGATTGTTCGTAATAGTTGATGATGCTATTTTCTTGATTGTATTTGAGGAGTTCATCCTCCACTTTTTTCAATTTCTTCTCTGACTTAGCAAGCTCTGCCATGAAGTATTTTACAACGGCATCGGATCCGTTTTGCTTAAAGCTCTTGTATTTTCTAGAACAAACTTCATTTAAAATATCAATCGTTTGCTTACAAATACCTGGATCACCAACTTTGTAAGAAAGTTTTATCAAATCACTCGAACCAATTCGCAATACCGATATTTCTGAAATGGTTCTGATGGAATAAAACTTATGTTTGTAGTTTAACAGTTCGTAGATAAAATTATCATTACTACTATTCATTAAACCCATTAGGTTTTCAACCGTTTTTTCATACGCTTCTTTGGAAACTCCAGGAGGCACTACCGTCGAAGTAATCGAATCGGTACTCTTTGAAGTGACGGACTTAGTTTTCACCAAATAGGTATAAATCTCTTCAGGAACTAACTCCTTTAATTCGTCTAAATGTTCTTTGGAAATGTATTGTTCTCTAGCTCCATCCATCAATAAATGTTGCGCCAGTAATCTAACCGCCACCTCTTCTTGGGTTTCTCTAGACTTGATGATGTTGATCAAGTTGTCAAAAGCAGTATTAGAGGCAAAATAATCAGATTTCTTACCCATTTCTACAGAGGTGCCAGAGGCAATACCTGTATACATAATGGCTTGTGTTTCATAGTCAAACTTCGGATTCACGGTTAGTATGATCGCCAAAGTAGCCATGACAATAGGGGCACCAAATAAGAGAATTTTGTGCTTGAATATTAACTTTATAACATCTATTAGGGTCATCTGTTTAGTTTCTAGTTAATGGTTACTCCAGTCAAGTTTTCTAATAATTTCTTGGCTAAAATAAACTCAGACTTCGCTGTCTGATACTCAGTTTCTATACGAGCCGTAATATCTGTTAATCGCACGTACTCAAAGATTGGAATGGCTCCATTCTTATATTCTTTCTCGGCCATTTTTGCACTGACCTTCGCATTACCAAAGTTCTTCGACTTTAATTCGAGAACGGTTTGCTTCAGAATCAGGTTTTCATAAAGCGTAATCACCTCTTCACGGATCTCATACTTTTGAAACTCCCAATACCCTCTGGCCTGCTCGATTTCAGCCTTGGCTTGTTTTATTTCTGATTTTCTGTTGTAGATATCAAAAACAGGAATCTTTAAAAAGACACCAAATCCGTAGTTAAACTGCGTCGTGTTGCTGGCAAGGTTCACGGTAGAAGTGCTGGTCACACTTTCGGAAAAGTTGGCGAAGGTACCATACCTTGAATCACCCTGAACACCAAAGTTTCTCGTCCAATATCTTTTCTTGTACTTTAAATTGGCTTTCTTCACATCGATGGTTGACTTTCTGTATTTCAAAAGACCGTGTTTGGCCCAGGCAGAATCCACCAATATTTCGAGATTCGGAATTAAGAGTCTGTAGTCGTAAAACGAAAAATCATCATCAAATCCATTATCCTGAGCCGTTGCAAATTGCATTGCAAAAACCCCGAATAAGATCGATATCATGATTCTAAGTTGGTTTCTATGCTTATGTAATGGTTTCATGGTTTTTTGTTAATTTCTTATACAAACTTACCGCCATTTTAGAGAGAAGTTTCTTAAGTTTCGATAGACGAGGGGTTAAGTGTAGACGAATGAAACGTTAGCCTTGATAAGCCAATTTTACATATTTA
>CAYFJL010000143.1:0-7514 GCA_964343335.1 uncultured Polaribacter sp.
ATGTCTAAAGAAATAAAATCAGTAAACTACGGTTTAGAAAAAATATTTGAAGGAGCGGAAGATTTCTTACCGCTATTAGGAACAGACTACGTGGAATTCTACGTAGGAAATGCCAAACAGTCGGCTCATTTTTATAAAACGGCATTTGGTTTCCAGTCACACGCCTACCGAGGCCTAGAAACTGGATCAACCGATTCTGTGAGTTATGTTTTAAAACAAGACAAAATCAGATTGGTGTTGACAACGCCTTTGAACAGTAAATCACCAATTAATGATCATATTGTCAAACATGGTGACGGAGTAAAAGTCATTGCTTTGTGGGTGGATGATGCTCGCAGTGCCTATGAAGAAACAACCAAAAGAGGCGCCAAATCTTTCATGGAACCTGTTGTTGAAAAAGACGAGTTTGGTGAAGTGGTAAGAGCCGGAATCTACACCTACGGAGAAACCGTTCATATGTTTGTGGAACGAAAGAATTACAAAGGTGCATTTTTACCAGGATTTCAAGAGTGGAATTCAGACTATAACCCAACACCAGTGGGATTGAAATACATTGACCACATGGTAGGAAATGTTGGATGGGGTCAAATGAACAAGTGGGTAAAATGGTACGAAGACGTCATGGGATTTGTTAACTTTTTATCCTTCGATGATAAGCAAATTCACACCGAATATTCAGCTTTGATGAGTAAGGTGATGAGTAATGGTAACGGTCGTATCAAGTTCCCAATTAACGAACCAGCAGAGGCTGCAAAACGATCTCAAATCGAAGAATATTTAGATTTCTACGAGGGAGAAGGAGTTCAGCACATTGCAGTTGCAACCGATGATATTATTGAGACTGTTTCCCAACTACGTGCAAGAGGAATTGAATTTTTACCACCGCCACCGCAAGCTTATTACGATATGATTCCGGAGCGACTGGGTGAGCATATGGAAATCATGAATGAGGATATTTCCAAATTGCAAGAATTATCCATTTTGGTGGATGCCGACGAAGAGGGATATTTATTGCAAATCTTCACCAAGCCTGTAGAAGACAGACCTACTTTGTTCTTTGAAATTATTCAAAGAATGGGGGCAAGAGGATTTGGTGCTGGGAATTTCAAAGCTTTGTTTGAATCTATCGAGAGAGAGCAGGCCAAGAGAGGAACGCTGTAAAAAATTAATGAAATCAACTAAAAAGATAGAAGCAAGATTTAATTATCTTGCTTCTTCGTTATCATACCTACATGGAAAAAGACGATATACTAAAATCAATCGCCGATAAATACGAGGACTTAGGGGTGCCTCTAAATGCGATGTTAGAAGGGTTGCTTTGGAGCAGACCGATTACCTATTGGGATTATATTCAAACCGACGCCTTGTTAGGATTGCAAACTCCCAGAACCACACAACCCGATGAGATGGTGTTTATCATGTATCATCAGGTGAATGAGCTCTTGTTCAAAATGATCCTTTGGGAAATAGATCAAGTGGCGAAACCCGTAGCGGTTTCTGCTGAGAAATTCACCAAGCACTTAAGCCGAATTAGTCGGTATTTCGACATGCTTTGTAGTTCTTTTTCAGTGATGGCTGATGGAATGGATCGGGAGCAGTATTTAAAATTCAGAAATACCTTAACGCCAGCAAGCGGATTTCAATCGGCACAGTATCGAAAGATAGAATTTGCCTCAACCGAGTTAATCAACTTGATTGATTCGCGGTATCGCGATTCTATAGATCGAAATTCATCCTTTAAAAACGCCTATGATCACTTATACTGGCAGGCGGCTGGGAAAAATCACAAGACAGGAGAAAAATCCATTTTAATCAAGCTTTTTGACAAGAAATACATTGGAGACTTCATCGACTTCATGGAAGATTATAACGATTGTAACCTGTCGAAAAAGTTTCAACAGCTACCCAAAGAAGTACAAGAAGATGAAGCTTTGGTCAAAGCCATGCGACATTATGATTATACGGTCAATGTGAAGTGGGTGATGGCCCATTACAATGCAGCTGGAAAATATTTGGGTGGTGATGAAAAAGAATTGGAAGCAACAGGAGGCAGTAGTTGGCGCAAATACTTACATCCGAAGTATCAACGACGAATTTTCTATCCTTTTTTATGGTCTGAAGAAGAGTTGAAAAATTGGGGTACTTTTTAATTGTGGAACAATAATTGTCATCCCTTTTTTATATGTTTGAGGAAAATATGAAAAAAGTAATTTTCTTTTTATTTCTATCGCTCAGTTCTTTAGCGCAAACCAAATCCGAAAAACCTGCTTTTATGGCCGGGGAATGGCTGCGTTATAAAATGAGTTATAGTGGATTTTTACGGGCGGGAACCGCGGAATTAAGCGTTGAAGAAACTGAAATTGAAGGGAAGAAAGTCTATCATACCGTTGGCAAGGGTTGGACTACTGGGATGATCAAATGGTTCTTCAAAGTAGAAGATAATTACCAAAGTTATTTTGACAAGGATTCAGTGTTTCCATACTTGTTTAAAAGGAAAATTAACGAAGGAGGGTATAAAAAACATGTGAACACTACTTTCAATCATGATACTAGCAAGGCATTGGTTCAAGATTTTTTAAAGCAAAAAGACACCCTCATTGATTTCAAAGCGGTTCAGGACATGTTATCGTCCTTTTATTTCTTGAGGAATTTGGATGTAAGCACCATGAAACCTGGCGATGAAATAAAGTTGGATATGTTCCTAGATGCAAAGACTTACAACTTTAAATTACGCTATATCGGCAACGAAGACTTAAAAATTCGAAGAGGAAAAGTGAGATGTATGAAGTTTGTTCCCTTGGTTCAGGCGGGTCGTATCTTCAAGGAAAAGGAAAGTGTAACCATATGGATTACCGCCGATGACAATAAAATTCCCATCAAACTAAGAGCAAACCTTGCTGTTGGCTCTCTAAGGGCCGAGTTAGAAGCTTACAAAGGCCTGGCCCATTCCTTTAAAAAAGTATATAATTAAGTCCGCATCATTTTTTGCCATCCATTCAGTTAAATTTGTATTTTTGAGGCATAATCAAAGGGCATAATTCAACGGATTTTCTTGAAAAGAGCAATCGTAATTTTTCTAACTACTTTTTTACTTTGGAGCTGCGGAGACTCTAAGAAGGAAGAAACTCCAAAAATCAAAGAAGAGCCTAAGCCAAATATTCAATTCGGATACAATTTTGACGAGTTCAAAGTAATTCAAGATACCATTAAAAGTGGTGAAAGCTTTGGTGAAATATTAGATCGTCATCATGTGTTTTATCCGACAATCAATAGAATTGCTGCTACAGTAAAAAAGGAATTCGACGTGCGTCGAGTACGTGCAGGGAAGCCGTATACGATTTTGGCGAGCAATGATTCTGTAGAAAAAGCTCAAGTTTTTATTTACAAGCACGATAAAATCAATGCGACGATTGTTGATTTTAAAGATTCCATTATTACAGCCGAGCAGTTTGCCAAACCGATCAAAACTGTTGAAAAGGAAGTAACAGGTGTGATTTACAATAATTTTTCAGTAACGATGGATAGTCTTGGTATTCGACCAGGGTTGACCTACACAGTTGCTGATATTTATGCATGGACGTTGGACTTCTATCGACTTCAAAAAGGAGATTCATTCAAGATTATTTATGAAGAGAAGTTTATTGATGACACCACCTTTGCAGGCTATGGCAATGTAAAGCGTATGGTGTTCAATCACAAAAAGAGAAATCTCTATGCCTTCCGATACATTGCAGATTCTATCAAACAAATTCCAGATTACTACGACGCTGAAGGTGATTTGCTGAGACGACAGTTTCTCAAATCACCCATCAAATTTCAATACCGAATTTCCTCAAGATATAATTTAAGAAGGAGGATTGCCTATTACGGCAATAAAGTTCGACCACACCGAGGTACCGATTTTGCAGCCAAAGTAGGAACTCCAATTATTGCAACTGCTAGCGGTACGGTGAGTGAATCCGCAAGAAGAGGAGGAAACGGAAATTATGTAAAAATCAAACATAACAACACCTATTCTACACAGTATTTGCACATGAAACGAAGAAAGGTGTCGAGAGGTGATTATGTGAAACAAGGAGACGTAATTGGCTGGGTAGGAATGACCGGAAACACCAGTGGCCCTCATGTTTGTTATCGCTTCTGGAAAAACGGTCGACAAGTAGATCCCTTACGTGAGAAATTACCTCCTGCGAAACCTTTACCCAAGGCAGTCAAGGACAAATACTTAAAGCACATAGCTCCTTTGAAATACCAACTTGATTACGGAAAATTGGAGGTCTATGAAACCGATGTTGTGAAAGAAAAATTAGCACTTTAAAAAATTATGGCTTTACAAAATATCAACCCAACCAAAACTGAAAGCTGGAAAAAATTAGATCAACATTTTTCAGAAGTTCAAAATCTTGAATTGAAAGAACTTTTTAAGAATCCGTCTAGAAAGGAAGATTTTACCTTGACTACAGACGGACTTTCTGTTGATTTATCTAAAAATAGAATCACCCAAGAAACCATGGATTTGCTTGTTTCCTTAGCGAAAGAGGTTAATTTACAAGGCGCCATTGAAAGTCAGTTTACAGGTGAAAAAATCAATGAAACTGAAGGAAGAGCAGTATTACATACGGCGCTTCGTAGTACCTCAGAAGATCCTGTTTTGGTGGATGGAAAGAACATTAAGCCAAGAATTCAGTCGACCTTACGCAAGATCAAGAGTTTTTCGAAGAAAGTTATTTCAGGGAAATGGAAAGGATACACCGGAAAATCCATTACTGATGTGGTGAACATTGGAATTGGGGGTTCAGATTTAGGTCCGGATATGGTGGTAGAGTCTTTAAAGTTCTATCAGAATCATTTGAACGTTCATTTCGTTTCTAATGTAGATGGTGACCATGTTTCGGAAATTATCAAGCGTTTAAATCCAGAAACGACTCTTTTCATCATTGTTTCCAAAACCTTTACGACTCAAGAAACGATTAGCAATGCCGAAACGATTAAAAATTGGTTCTTAAAATCAGCAACGATTTTTGATATTCCGAAGCATTTCGTGGCGGTATCTACAAATTTGGAAGCGGTTCGTCGATTCGGAATTGACAAAGACAATGTATTCCCGATGTGGAACTGGGTTGGTGGAAGATTTTCCCTTTGGTCTGCCGTGGGATTATCCATTAGTTTGGCGGTTGGATTTGACAACTACCGTAAATTATTAGATGGTGCTGAAGCGATGGATCTTCACTTTAGAAATTCATCCTTCGAGAATAACATCCCGGTTCAATTGGCATTGATTAGCGTTTGGTACAATAATTTCTTCAATGCAGAAAGCGAAGCAATTTTACCCTATTCACAATACCTATCCAAATTACCTTCCTATTTGCAGCAAGCCATTATGGAAAGTAATGGTAAAGGAGTAGATCGTAATGGCGAAATAGTAGACTATCAAACCGGGACTATTATTTGGGGAAGCACAGGAACCAATATGCAACATGCCTTCATGCAATTGGTACACCAGGGAACCAAATTGATTCCGACCGAATTTATTGGGTTCAAAGAATCTTTACATGGCTTAGAAAGTCATCACAAAAAATTAATGGCAAATTACTTCGGACAAATGAACGCGCTTGCCTTCGGAAAAACCAAGCAAGAGGTGCATTTGGAATTGAAAACGTCAAATGACGAGGATTTGATTCAGAAATTGTTGCCTTTTAAAGTTTTTGAAGGAAATAGACCGAGTACAGCCATTCTTTTTGACAAACTAACTCCCGAGGCTTTAGGAAAATTAATTGCGATTTATGAACATAAAATTTTTACTCAAGGGATTTTATGGAATATTTATAGTTTCGACCAATTTGGTGTGGAATTAGGAAAGGAAATGGCAAAAAAATTGCTAAACAAGGAGCAATAATCTACTTTCTTAATTAGTTCATAATTTCTTTAAATAGCATTAACAAAACTGTTGATAACTAATTCTCTTATAATCAGGATATTGCTTTATTTTGATTACTTTTAAATTACTAATTATTTGTTAAATCTTAACATTGGCTTAACATTACAATTGAGCAAATGGATGAATTTTGCATAGCACTTTAATCAAATTTTAAAAAAATGAAAAACGTGAAGAACTTGTTATTTGTAGCTCTATTTTTTGTATCAGCTACAATACTAGCTCAAACCAAAGTAACAGGAACTGTTGTTGATGAAAACAATCAACCATTACCTGGCGCAAGTGTTCAAGAAAAAGGAACACAAAATGGAACAGAAACAGATTTTGACGGTAAGTTTACTTTAAACGCATCTTCAAATTCTGGTGTAATTGTTATTTCTTATTTAGGTTATAATAACTTAGAAGTAGCATTCTCTTCTTCAAAAAACAACATCGGAACTGCGAAGATGGTTGTTGGAGGAAATTTATTAGACGAGATCGTAGTAGTAGGTAAAGGGGTAATTGACTTAGTTCAAGAAAGAAAAACTCCAATCGCTGCTTCTACAATTAGAGCGTCGGAAATCCAAACTAAGTTAGGTAACTTAGAATTCCCAGAGATCTTAAACACAACTCCTTCTGTATATGCTACAAGACAGGGTGGTGGTTATGGTGACTCTAGAATCAACGTAAGAGGTTTTAACCAAAGAAACACTTCTTTCATCATCAACGGTCAGCCGGTGAATGATATGGAGAATGGTTGGGTTTACTGGTCTAACTGGCAAGGTTTATCTGACGTTGCTTCAGGTATCCAGATCCAAAGAGGTTTAGGAGCTTCTAAATTAGCTGTACCTTCTGTAGGTGGTACTGTTACTATCGTAACAAAGTCTACTGAAAAAGAAGAAGGTGGTAGAATCTTATCTATGATTGGTAATGACGGTTACATGAAAAACGTTGTTTCTTACAATAGTGGATTAAACGAAAACGGATGGTCTGCGAGTATCTTATTAGGTAGATGGTCTGGAGACGGTTATGTTGACGGAACTTCTGGTGAGGGTACTACTTACTTCGTGTCTTTAGGTTACAAGCCTTCTGACGAGCACGCATTCAACTTCACATTTACTGGAGCTGGACAGTGGCACCACCAAAGAACTACCAGATTGTCTATTAGAGACTACCAAAACTTCGGTGGTTCTGAAGAAATCAACAGAAGATTTAACGCTGACTGGGGTATGTTAAGAGGTGAGGAGTATAACATTAGAAGAAACTTCTACAACAAACCAATTGGAACTTTCAACTGGGACTGGAATATTAACGACAACTTATCATTATCTTCTTCTTTCTATGGCTCTTGGGGTCGTGGTGGTGGAACAGGTTCTCGAGGAAATAGCTTCCGTAACGCAGACATTGACAACTTCCCATTCAGAAGAGACTTAACAGCACACGTAGCTGCAGGTCGAGGAACAAGAGTTGGTCCACAAGACTATATTGATTATGATAGAGTTGTTGCTGTAAACCGTGCGACTACATCTGGTTATACAGGTGGAGCTGGTAGAGGAGCTTATGCTGGACTACTTATTGGTTCTAACGGATTCAGAAATGA